>JBDTCU010000110.1:0-2574 GCA_039923415.1 Vulcanimicrobiaceae bacterium | reverse complement strand
GGTCATCAAGCCATGACAACGTTGACGCGAACGTTTGCAGAATCGAGATCAGCAGTTCTTCGCGCGAGATATCGGCGATGTCGCTTATAAAAGCCGGCGCCGGCAAGATATCGCGCAGCTCCGGGTCGTCGACCCGCTGCACGTTTATGCCGACTCCGCAGCCGACCCAAGCGCTCTCCCCCATGATCCGCGAGATGCATAAAATGCCTGCGACCTTGGCGCCCTCGATCAGCAAGTCGTTGGGCCATTGCAGATCGACGGCAACGCGGTGCGTTTGCAGTGCGCTTCGAATCGCGAGTGCCGTCCAGAACGGCACGATCCAGAGCCGCGATGCCGCCAGTTCGTTCGGCAAGACCGTAGTAAAAAGGAGTGACGTGCTAGCCGGCGCGATCCACGAACGGCCTTTGCGTCCGGCACCTTTGGTTTGATAATCGGTAATCAGCGTGCAGCCGCGCGCGGATCTGTCACCGAGCACCTGTGCCGCGTCATCGTTGGTGCTTCCGGTCGCTGCAGAGAAATGCAGTGTGTTAAATGGGGTGCCCGCAAGCGCAGGCGGTACTCGCGAAAATGGATCGTCGGCAGTCACGAAAGGGTCCTTTCCGGCGGAGAGAACGCGCTCTTGGTGTTCTTTCCTAAGCATGCGGTAATTCTGTCTTTTGAGGGGCCGGACCCGTATGCACAGGTTGGCGGTTTGGGCGTTCGAGTTACCGAATTGGGCGGGGCGCTCGTTGAAAGCGGGGTCGCGACCGAGCTGATCTTTATCGGCGATCCTGGGGCACCACAGCAGGATCGGTATGGTGCCGGTGTCCAGCTCTATCGTGTATTACAGGAGATGGCGCACGATTATCCGGGCGGCGTGTACGATGGTGAATGGAACAAAGTCGATGCATATGCGCAAGTCGTGCCGGATATTGTGATCGATCGGCACATCGCGCCGGCGGCGGAGCGCGGCGAGCAGGTGCTCATCGAAGAGTGGCAGACCGTCAAGACGGCCGTCGCGCTCGACCGCAAGCTGCGCGAATGAAGACTACGAAAATTCGCCGTGATCTTGTGGAACGCGAACAACATCTATGGGTTCGACCCGATCGATTGGATCGCACTCTATGCCGCAGCCGACGCGGCCCTCGCGAACAGCGGGAAGGAGCCGTTCGGCTTGGTCGGGCTCGAGGTGATGGCGGCCGGCGGCTTGCCGGTCTGCAGTGCGACTCGCGAAGAGTATGCCGAGCCGTTTGTGAACGCGATCGTCTGCGATACTGACGACGGCCTGGAGCTGGCGACCTATATTCAGTCGACCCTGGCCGATCCGCGTGAGGTTCATCGCATGCACACCGTCGCAATCGCAACCGCGCAGCGCTACACCTGGCCGACCGTTCTGCGCGTCCTGCGACAAAAGCTGGATTTTATCGCGGCTCGAACCGCCGAAGCCAACAACGGCGCGACAGGCAAACCTTAGAACGTCCCCGTATTCTGGTTCCCTATGGCTATCGAACGTACACTCATCTTATGCAAGCCCGACGCCGTCTCGCGCGGCCTGGTCGGCGAAATTATCACCCGTTTAGAGCGGCGCGGGTACCTACTGATCGGCTGTAAATTGATGCAGCTCGACGGAGAGAAAGCGCGCCGGCACTACGCCGAACACGACGGCAAGCCGTTTTTCAAAGGCTTGGTTGATTTCATCACCAGCGGACCGCTGGTTGCGATGTGCGTCGAAGGCGAAGACGCGATCGACGGCTGCCGCCAATTGATCGGCGCGACCAATCCGCTCACGGCAGCTCCCGGCTCGATCCGCTCGGATCTTGCACAGACCATCGGCCGCAATCTGGTGCATGGGAGCGATTCCAAAGCCAGCGCCGAGCGCGAACTCGACATCTTCTTCGAACCCAGAGACATGGTCTCGCGTCGGCACGATCTCGAACGCTGGTTTGTGGAAAAATAAGCGATGTCGCTTGAATCGCTGCGCGGCGGCGGCCGCCCGTTAATCGAAGGCGTGCACGCGCGCGAAGTCTTGGATTCGCGCGGCGATCCAACCATTGCAGTTACGGTTGCAACCAGCTTCGGCGTGGTCGAAGAGGCGATGGTTCCGTCTGGCGCATCGACCGGCGCACACGAAGCCGTCGAGCTGCGCGACGGAGACACCGCACGCTACAACGGTAAAGGGGTGCTCAAAGCGGTTGCCGCCGTCAATGACTTACTTGGCCCGGCACTCGAGGGCACCGATGCGACCGCACAGCGCGAGATCGATCTGCGCTTGATCGAACTGGATGGCAGCGCGAATAAGACGAACTGCGGCGCCAATGCGCTGCTCGGGATCTCGCTGGCAACGGCGCGAGCCGCGGCAACGAGCCTTTCGATTCCCCTATTCCGCTATCTGGGCGGCCCGTCCGCCGCAACCTTGCCGGTGCCGATGATGAACGTCATCAACGGCGGCAAGCACGCCGAGGGCGCCTTACAGTTTCAAGAATGCATGATCGTGCCGATCGGCGCGCCGTCGATTCGTGAAGCGGTGCGCTACGGCTCGGAAGTCTTTCACGCACTCGGGAACCTGCTTCACGATATGGGCCAACCGACGCTGGT
>JBDTCU010000109.1:0-2991 GCA_039923415.1 Vulcanimicrobiaceae bacterium | reverse complement strand
GCTGCGCTTAAAGAATGCCAACTCGGTCGAACTCGATCGCGGTCGCGTTAAAGCGATCGATCGCGCCAGGCTCGAAGCCTTCGCCCACAACGTCCAAGCACCGCCAGTCTGAGTTCGGCTACGCGCGCTTCGCGCCGCTAGGCCGAACTTGTAGCGGTCGTCCTACGTCCGATCCGCGGGATATCCCTCAGCCAACGTAGAGATCGCTACTCCAGCGCGCGTAGTGCTTGGGCGAATGTGGTGACCGGAATAATCCTGATGTGCGGAGTAGCTGCAATCTCCGCATAATTCTCGCGCGGGACGAAAAACAGCTGTGCGCCGGCTTTCCGCGCGGCGATCACTTTCTGAGCCGCCCCTTCGATCGGCCCAACGAGTCCATCATACGAAAGCGTGCCGGTGCCGGCGATCCGATCTACTGAGAGCGGGCGCTTGTGTACGAGCGTCCGGTAGATGTCCAATGCGAACATCAGGCCGCCCGAGCTACCGGATACATTCTGAAGATTGAAGTCAACCGGAAGCGGTAATTTCGGCGGCACGGTCTGCGATATGAGATATATTCCGAGGCGAGCGACACCTCCGATTACGACTGTTTTCGCGGTAACGCGCTGGCGCATTCCTTGACGCAGCACTTCGATGGAAATGGTTGCGCCGGGAGCGGTTCTTGCCAGCGCATGTTGCACCGCGATCATCGTCGGGGTGGGCTTGCCCTCGACGCTCAGCAAAATGTCACCGGCCCGAAGCGACATCTGCGCCACCGACTGCGGCGCGAATGATTGCACCTGGACCGACGACTTGGGAACGCCGATCGGAAGGCGCGCAGCCCGTTCGGCGACCACCGCCGCAACCGACTGACTTTCGGTCATGGCATCGCGCATCGCCGTTTGGTACTCACTCGAGTCGATGGTTGAGGGAACCACATCGCTGGTTCGGACGACTCGCGTCCCCGGAAAGAGCGATTGCAGCAACAGCAGGGGGCTGGCGTTTTGTTCGAAGGCGACATCGGTGAGATAGAAAGCAGCTTGTGGTGCGGGGCGTCCGCTTACCGTAATAACTTGGCGAAGATTGACTGCTTCGCCCGGCAGAATCAGTGAATACGGAGTCGGGACGAACGCCAGCGCGGCCGCCACGAGGGCGGCCGCGGCGTATCTATAGGGCTTCGACAGGTTCTAGCGCGCTTGTCTCGTCGGCGGCCTGCGCGTCGAAAGCAGCCCGTTTGCTCTTTGCGGCGGCATCGGCCAGCGGCTGGCGCGCGGCTGCGGCGGCTGCCGGCACGGGCTGCAGCGATTCGCGGCCTTTGCGTACCGAGCCAAGCGCATTTGAAAGACGCCCTTCGAGTTCACCCAGCAGTTGAGCCGCGTACCGATCGGCGCCTTCGCGGATCTTACGGGCTCTTTCTTCGGCTTCGCGCAACACCGTTTCTGCGGTAATCCGCGCCCGTTGAACGATCTCGTTTTGATCGACCAATTGCTCGTGAGCCGCTCCCGCCTCGCTGACGATGGCCTGCGCCTTCTCCTGAGCAGCGCGAATCATCCGATCTTGATCCTTGGTGATAATTTTCGCTCGGCCGACTTCCTCGGGTAGCGTCGAGCGAATCTTTTCGACAAATTCGACGAGCCGTTCTTCACTTAAGACGCGGTAGCCGGCCGGCAGCCACGTACCTTCATGCACGTAGGTTTCAAGTTTATCCAAAACACGATAGACCGACATGGAGACCTCCGTTACGGTGTGCGCAGAGTGGCGCGTTTCTCAGACATGAAACGCATGACCGGGTCGGGGACCAGAGCGCCGACATTGCCGCCGAGGAAAAAGACCTCTTTGACCATGCTGGAACTCACGAACGAATATTTCTGATCGGACATCAGAAACATCGTATCGACATTCGAAAGCGCCCGATTCATGAGCGCCGTCGACATCTCATTTTCAAAATCCGAAAGGACTCGCAATCCTTTGATAATGACATCCGACTCTTTGGATTTCACGTAATCCGCCAACAACCCCCGGAAATGTTCGACCCTCACGTTGGGAAGGTGACCCACACACTCGCGGATCATGGTCTCGCGCTCTTCCAGCGTGAACATCGGCTCCCGCTTCTGCGGATTCACGACTACCGCCACCACAAGTTCGGAGAAAATCAGCGAGGCTCGCTCGATGACGTCCAGATGACCGTTGGTCGGCGGGTCGAATGACCCCGGATAGATCGCGCGTGGGCTGCGCGGCAGACGCCCATTATTCAAGCGAACTCACGTTGGACGGGGCGTAAAGAAAGCCAGAGCCACATCACCATACACTTCTTCACGAACCCCGCGGTACCCCGGTATCTCGGGAAGAATCGTGCGCGCGCTGTGTTCGAAGATGACCAGCGAGTTATCCACAAGCAGCTTGCGCTCCAGCAGCAAGCGAAACATCTGCAGCGGTAGTTCGCTCGCATACGGCGGGTCGGCGAATACGATATCGAATGGACCCTCCAAGCGGTAGAGGGCGCGATCGACCGGCGCGGCGACCAGCGTGAAGCGTTTGGTGAGACCGAACTCTGCAGCAGCGTCACGGATCGCGTGCGCGGTCTCCCGGTGCGCCTCGACTGAAACCACGCTGGCTGCCCCACGTGAGGCCGCCTCGAATCCGATCGCTCCGGTACCGGCGAACAGATCAAGGAATCGAGCACCCTCGATCCGATCCATCAGAATCGAAAACAGCGCCTCCTTCACCCTTCCAGGTGTGGGGCGCACGTTTTCGCCTTTCGGCGAACCGAGCTTGCGACTGCGCAACTGACCTCCCGTTATTCTTGGCACCTCGTCAAAACGAAACCGGTGCAAGCGGCTCTTCGACGTGTTTGATCCAGGATGAATCGCCGAGCCACTCCCAGCGAATCGTTGAAAATGGAACGGTCCCGAACGAAAGCAGCCGGTCGTGAAAGCGGCGAAGCGAGAAATCCGCACCGTCTCGGTCCTGGACCAGCCCGAGCAGCGTCTCGATTTGAGTCTTGCCCACCAG
>JBDTCU010000108.1:0-4281 GCA_039923415.1 Vulcanimicrobiaceae bacterium | reverse complement strand
ACGCGCTGAAGAAGGGGCCGGTCGTGCTCTATTTCTATCCAGCCGCGTTTACGACCGGCTGCACGCTTGAAGCGCACTCGTTCGCCGATGCGATCGATCAATACAAGAAATTGGGTGCGACCGTGATCGGTGTCTCGCACGATCCAATCGATGTGCTGAATAAGTTTTCGGTAAGCGATTGCCGCAGTAAGTTCGCGGTCGCTGCCGATACCGATCTCGACGTCGCCAAGAGCTACGATGCAGTACTTCCCAATCACGCGGAGTACGCGAATCGCACCTCGTACGTGATCGGATCGGATGGAAAAATCGTGTACACCTACACGTCGCTCGATCCGACAAAGCACGTCGCGAACACGCTAGAGGCACTCCGGGACCTCGGAACCCAAAAGTAACCGCGCGCGGTACGCCTATTCGACCGGCAGCTCCAATTGGGGCGGCGTTTTGACGCGCCCATTTTTTGAAGCGACGACGTCGAGTGCACTAATCGAGCGCGGCGCGGCATCGATGATTGGCGGCTCTTCCAGATCGTCGTCCGGCAGCGAGGCCATCTCTTTGAGCTTGCGCCCCTGAGGCAGTACGCGCCGTTCGAGCGAACCGGCCGTTCGATTATAGGCGTCGACCGCACGTTCTAGGAAACCGCCGAGCGAGTTAAAGTGTCCCGAGAAAATCCGCACCCGGTCGTAGAGCTCGCGGCCTAACTCGGCGATCTTCTTGGCATTCTCTTCTTGGCGGCGCTGCTGCCAGCCGAGCGCATACGAGCGCAGCAGCGCCATCAGCGTGAGCGGGCTCGCAATATACACGTTTTTTCCCGCGCCGTATTCGATCAGGTCGGGATTCTCCGTGCAGGCGGCGCTGAGAAAAGCTTCGCCGGGTACGAACATTACCACAAAATCGGCCGAGCCGTCGGCACGCTGGTAATTCTTCCTAGCGAGGGCATCGACGTGCGATTTCATCGCGCCGGCGTGTGCGCGCAGCTTTTCACGGCGCAGTGTTTCGTCGGTCGTTTCGATTCCGTCCAGATAGGCGTTGAGCGGCGCCTTCGCGTCGACAAATATCCGTGCGTTTCCAGGCAATTCCACCGTAAGGTCGGGCCGGCTGAGCGCATCTCCAACCTCGAATGACTGCTGCTCGGAAAAGTCGCAGTACGGTTGCATTCCGGCGAGCTCGACCACCCGCCGCAGCTGCACCTCGCCCCATTTTCCACGGGTGGTCGGATTGCGCAAGGCCGAAACCAGCACAGAGGTCTGCGAACTCAACTTGTTGGTGGCCGATTCGATCTTGTCGCCGCGCTCGACCAAACTCTTGATCTGCTCGGTGATCCCCTGATAGGCGCCGATCCGATCCTTTTCAACCTGCTTAACGAGGCTGTCGAACTCGGTCAGCTTTTGCTGGACCGGCCCGACCAGCTCGGAGAGCTTCGCATTGGCCCGCTCCTCGGCCGCCGAAAATCGCTGGCTCGCTAACGCTAAAAACTGCTCGCGATTGTCTTGCGCCAGGCGATTGTTGGTTTCATGCAGTTCGCTCTTGAGCCGCTCCGCGATCGCATCGAGTGCGGCAGTATGCTGCGTGGTTTGGTCGGAGAAACGCCCCCGCATCGAAAGCCAGGTTACGATAGCGCCGATTGTCAAACCGGCGCCGAGTGCTAGGAGAAGCGAGAGTTCCGCGATCACGGATACTCACGTTCGACCTATCTCTTCAGATACTTGGTGAAAAAGTCCAGCGTGCGCACCCAGGCGTCTTCGGCCGCGCTCGCCACGTACGACGGGCGCTGATCGTCGAAAAACCCGTGCCCGGCTTCCGAGTAGACTTTAATATCATTGGGAACGCGCAGCAACCGCTGAAACGCGAACACTTCAGCCGAAGGGATGCTGGTATCGCGACCGCCGTAGCTTCCGCTGATCGGCACATGAATCGCGACTGAACGCTTTGCGGCGAACCCGACTTGTCCGTAGAAGACGGCGTCAGCGGCAAAGATGTCTTCATTGTCGATCGATTGACGCAGCGCAATCGTACCGCCCATGCAAAATCCAGTGACGCCGATTCGGCCCTGCGGATGGTTGGTGCGAATCCAAAGCGCGGCCGCACGGATATCGCCGTCAACCTGTTTGTCGTCGAGTTTACCCGCGAAGGGCCGAAAGACGGCGATGTCGGTTACGCCATCGCCGCTGGGCGCCCCGAATCGGTCGTACAAATCCGGAACGATCGCAACGTAGCCTTGCTTGGCATATCTTCGAGCAACATCGCGCATCGACGTGTCGACGCCCCAAACATGCATGCAGATCACGACCCCGGGCGTTCGCGGTCCGGCATCTTTTGGGGAAGCAGTGTAGGCCGCGATCAGCTTATCGGAGCGCTGTAACTGCACGCGTTTTACGGCGATTCCGGGATACTCTTCGGGAACGATTGGCGGATGCGGCTTCCCGTACTCGGCGGTTTGGGCTCGCACTCCGGCCAGCGTGCCGGCCACTGCGGCGGCTCCGGCCGAGATGCCGACGAACGTCTTTCGGTTCAACTCGCTGGACGTTGCTTGATTGGGATCGACGTCGCTCATGCGTACCTCTTGGCCACCCTCTCCGCTATTCAACAAAAAGAACCCTTCGCGTAACGTGGAAAGCGGACGCATGCGCGAGATCGAACTCCTGTAAAACCAAACACATGAATAAACTTCCCGGTGTCGCGCTGTGCGCGGCGATCGCCGTCGTCGCGTACTGGCTGGGGCGCGCCCTTCCGATTGTCGGGGGACCGGTCTTTGGAGTCGTGCTCGGAATGCTCGTGGCGCTGATCCGCAAACCCACGCTGCGGCTCGATGCCGGCATCAAATTTTCTAGCAAGCAAGTTTTGCAGTACTCGATCGTTGGGCTGGGAACGAACTTACGCTTAGGAGAGATTGTCGGCAGCGGATTGCGCTCGCTGCCGGTGATGCTCGGGACGCTAGTCATCACGCTTTCCGCCGCCTATTTTATCGGAAAATGGCTGGGCATCGAACGCGATTTACGACGTCTGCTCGGGATCGGGACCGCGATCTGCGGCGGCTCGGCGATCGCCGCGCTCTCGACGGTGATTATGGCGGGCGAAGCCGACATTGCGTATGCGATTTCAACCGTATTTCTTTTTAATATCGTCGCGGTGCTGCTCTTCCCGGCGCTCGGACACGTGCTCGCGTTATCTCAACAGGGGTTCGGATTATGGGCGGGTACCGCGATCAACGACACTTCTTCGGTTGTCGCGGCGGCATTTGTTTACGGACATACCGCCGGGAACGAAGCGGTGATCGTCAAGCTGACGCGCACGACCTTGATCGTTCCAATTGTGCTCTACTATGCGTGGAAAACGATTGAGCGCGCTCGCAGCGCCGAAACGCCGGTCGAATGGACATCAATTATGCCGTGGTTTATCGTGTGGTTCGTGATCGCCGCGCTGCTCAATACGTTCGGTCTGATCCCGGCGGCCTGGCACCCGGCGCTCACCGCAATTGCGCTCTTTCTGATTGTGGTGGCGCTCACCGGCGTCGGCCTCTCGGCCGACTTCGCGAAGATGCGCGAGGCCGGTGCGAAGCCGCTGCTGCTGGGGTTAATCCTGTGGGTTCTGATTGCCGTCAGCAGTCTGGGGATCGCTAATCTGGCGCACATCGGTTAGGCGGGGACAAAAGTCGGAATGCGACAACTCCGGCGGGTGCTCGTGCTCCGATTCGTCGTATATTGCAGGCCGTCGGGGCGCACCCTTGTAAAATCATCAGTTCGGATTTCTTCCTCTCTCACCTCAACGGAGTCAGTTAACGTGCCGGAAACGATGGTCAAAGTCACCCTTCCCGAGATGGGGGAATCGGTTACCGAAGGCTCGATCGTAGAATGGCGGAAAAAGATCGGCGATTTTGTAAACGAGGGCGATCCGCTGGTTGAGGTGACCACTGACAAGGTTGATGTGGAAGTGCCGGCGACAGCCTCCGGTGTCATCAAGGAAATTTTTGCCGTCGATGGCGAGACGATCGCAGTCGGCGCCCTGCTCGCCTCGATCGATACTACGGCCAAAGCGGCCGCAGGAGCTAAACCGAGCGGACCTCCTCAGCTTGTCACGGTCACGATGCCCGAGATGGGGGAATCGGTCACCGAAGGTTCGATTGTCGAATGGCGCAAGAAGATCGGCGACTTTGTCAGCGAGGGTGATGCGCTGGTTGAAGTGACGACCGACAAAGTTGATGTTGAGGTTCCGTCGACCACCATCGGCGTAATAACCAACATTTTAGCGGCCGAGGGAGCGACCGTTCCGGTTGGCGCTGCGCTG
>JBDTCU010000107.1:0-3115 GCA_039923415.1 Vulcanimicrobiaceae bacterium | reverse complement strand
GCATTTCATGTACCATACTAGTGGCGAGTTTTTGTTCAACCATCACTTTAGACCGGGATTCCAAATATGATGTGGCGTTTCGACGCGCAATCGGCTTTTTCCCAGTCTCAAGTTCACGCCCAGTCGTTCGGATGCATTGGCGAGGACGAGGATTACTGTGGAGCCGTCGAGCACCGGGAAGGCCCGTTTCGGGTCCGTTAGGGTCAAAATGCTGTCAATAAAAAATCGGCGACGAAACGCGTTCGCCGCCGACCCAAGGGACTGCGCGTGTTACATTTAACGAATAAGCCTCATTTAACTACATCCGCTCGTGGTCCCGCAGCTGTCGCATTTTTCACACGAACCGTTGCGCACCATCGTGAGTTGGCCGCATTCGCTGCAGGCGTTGCCGGTGTACCCTTTGGCCTTAGCGGCTTTGACCTGCTCGACTTTGGGTTGCGCTAAAGTTGCAACGCTCGTGCTGCGAGGTTGAGCGCCTGGCGAAGCTGTCGCGGGGTCGCGGTGGGTAACGATCGGCACACCCGGGCGGAAATGGGTGCTGGTTGGATGCAGTTTCTCACTGACGCCGGCCGGCTGATAGCTGACGTCGCCCTCTTCCTCGGCGACATACTCCTCGCTGACCGAACCCATGGCGTCCATCTCGATGCTGGGTTGGATGTGGGCGAGGTCGTACCGTCCTAGATAGCTGACGGCTAATTCGCGGAAGATGTAGTCGAGTAGTGAAGTTGCCATCTTGATGTTGTTGTGACCGACCACCGGACCGTTCGGCTCGAACCGCGTGAACGTGAACGCCTCGACAAACTCTTCGAGTGGCACGCCGTGCTGTAACCCGAGCGAGACCGCGATCGCGAAGTTGTTCATCAGCGAACGGAACGCCGCGCCTTCTTTGTGCATGTCGATGAAGATTTCACCGAGTTGGCCGCCTTCGTATTCGCCGGTTCGCAGATAGACTTTGTGCCCGCCTACGATCGCTTTCTGAGTGTAGCCGCTGCGGCGCTCAGGAAGCCGGCGGCGCTTGGCGATGTAGCGATACACGATCTTCTCGGCAATTTGGAGCGGCTGCTGGAACGGTTGCCGTGTTGGGATGTCGTCTTCGGTATCACCGCCCAGATCGTAACTGGCCGCCAACGGTTGGCTGAGTTTACTGCCGTCGCGATAGAGCGCGACCGCTTTGATCATGCGCTCCCAGCTGTAGCGATAGGCTTCCTTGACATCCGCGACGGTTGCGGTTTGCGGCATGTTCAAGGTCTTTGAGAGCGCTCCGCTGATAAACGGTTGGGCGGCTGCCATCATGTCGACGTGGGCCAATGGACGAATGAATCGCGCGCCATGTTTGCCGCACGGGGTAGCGCAATCGAAGACCAAAAGATGCTCGTCTCTGAGATTCGGCGCACCTTCGAGGGTCATGCGGCCGCAGATGACATCGGAGGCTTCGTCGATCTGCTGCTGCGTAAAACCTAAACCGTCGCGCAGGATGGAGAAGTTCCAATCGTTGATTTGCTCGTCGGTCAGCCCTAGGGTGGTCTTACAGAAGTCGTCGCCCAGCACGAAACGGTTGAAGGCAAACGTCAATTCAAATGCGCCGACCAGTCCCGATTCAACCTTCGCAAGCGCCGCGTCATCGAAGCCCTTCGCGCGTAGTGTGGCCCGATTGATATGAGGGGCGTTTTCGAGCGTTCCGGTGCCTTTAGCGAAGGTTTCGATCTCTGCGATTTGTTCCTCGGAGTACCCAAGCTTACGCAGAGCCGGTTCGACCGACTGGTTAACGATCTTGAAGTATCCGCCGCCGGCCAGTTTCTTGAACTTCACCAGTGCGAAGTCGGGCTCGATACCGGTGGTATCGCAATCCATAACCAAGCCGATTGTATTGTGCGAAACAAAGCCGTTGGCCAAATAGGTGACGTTTGCGGGAACGGAGAGATCGTAGGTAAGCTGCTCGCCGCCGTCCTCATTTGAAGCAATGCCGTCGTAATAGAAGTCGAGCGAGC
This sequence comes from Vulcanimicrobiaceae bacterium, assembly GCA_039923415.1. Taxonomy (GTDB): domain Bacteria; phylum Vulcanimicrobiota; class Vulcanimicrobiia; order Vulcanimicrobiales; family Vulcanimicrobiaceae; genus JALYVT01. The sequence continues at coordinate 1,127 of JBDTCU010000107.1, read as the reverse complement.
ACGTGAGATGCTCCTCACCCATCGATTCACCCAGTTGCATAGACAAGTTCCGTGAAGGGCGGTCGCCGCCCGCCAATACGAGTTCGCGGTCGGCATCGTGAACGATCGCTGCAGATTTTCGCGAACCGATAAACCCGGCTGCATCGACAAACGCGCGCGTGTACGACATGTTTAAGACGCGAGTTGAATAGATCGCGGCTACACCCCAATTTGGGCTGATGATCTTTGTCGTAGTGGGCACTCCGAGCTGAAGAAGAGCCGTTTTGACTTCCTCAGAAAATTCGCGGCTCTGCGTCGACCAGATCGGCACCCCATCTTCAACCATCCCTTCCACCTCGAACAAGCCGCGTACGAACGCGCCGTACACCGCGGGGTCATTCGAAGCGAGAACGGCGTCGGGAACGTGAGGCTGTTTGAAACCGCAGGCCTCCCACCAGGTCGCAAGCGGAAGAGAGTTGATCTCGACTTCAAGATACTCAGCCTTCAGAGTAACCGTTGCTGTGAGGTTAAACAACTGCTGTGCGAGTGTTTGCAACCGCTCGATTACGTCGAGGTCTTGGGGAGCCACGCAGAAGGTAAGACCGCCGCTGTGCGAGGAGCCTTCGCCCATGAAGCAGCCGATGAACTCGGCTAGCGCCGGCGTCATCGAATGCGGTACTTGAATCTCGGATATTCTCGGAAGGTCCGCGGTATGCGGCTGACCCACGAATTTACCCATTGAAAGCGCTACGATATCGTGAGTGCTGACATCCGCTAAGCGCTTCCACTGCAGATCGAAGGTTTCCGGATCGACAACCTTGATACGATGTGCCAGCGTGCCTTGAATCACATACCCGCTCTTGGTTTGAATTCGACGTGTCGGTTCAACGCCGTTGATGAAGAACTTCGTGGCGCGCTGGTCGCCGTCGTCCGTAAGGACCCGGAAATCTACATCTTGCCACTTTTCCCCATCGACGTCTCCAAGCTGATTGAGTCGCATGAGCCCGCGATCGGTGGTAACCAGTGAGTTTCCGGTTAAGCAGCCGGTCGGAGCAATGACAGTTACTTGCGCATTTCGGTAACCGGCAACTTCGCCGATCGCAAGCGCATCGTCCCACATCTGCCGCGCCAGTGCCCAGGTGCTCTCG
>JBDTCU010000106.1:0-2959 GCA_039923415.1 Vulcanimicrobiaceae bacterium | reverse complement strand
GCTCGCCGTCACGCAGCGTTTCGTCGTAAATCCGAATCTGGGTCGGATCCGGGAAGTTCAACTGGTTGGTGAACTCTCTAGGGTCTCGGATCAGGCGCTCAATCGGTTCGCGAAGTTCCATACGGTGCTTCTTCGGCAAGCGGCTGCGGCTCTCTTGGTTTCAGCCCGGCATCCGCCGCGGCGCTGGATTGCGCCCGACGCGTGTAGATGCGAAGTTCGGAGATATCGCGTGGAAAGAGCAACTCGAGCGTCCAGTCAAACGCAACCCGCAGCTTTCGGTCCAGACCCGGCAATCGCGAAAGATAATAGGTGCGCCAGAGAAACCATGCGAGAAAACCGGTCAGCACGCGATCTCCGGGCAACTGCGCGACCGCTTTGCGTGCGCCGAGCGACGCCATCATCCCGAGCGAATTGTAGGTGAAGGGCACGGTCGCCTTACCACGCAGCCGGGCAACAATGTTTCGCGCGAGAACAGGGCCTTCGCGAATCGCATGCTGGGCGGTCGGCGGGTACGGCTTGCCGTTCGGAGATGGAATCGAAGCACAATCGCCGATCGCCCAGACATCCGGGTGATCCGGAACGCTCATATCCGAATTTGCCGCAATTGCGCCGCCCTTTCCATGCGGCAGCGAGGTCGCGGCCAGAATCGGTGCGGGTTTGACGCCGGCACTCCAAACGATCGTCTTGCTCTCAATTCGTTTGCCGCTTTGAAACTCGAGGCCATTGTCGTCCGCCAACTTTACGCCGTCGCCGAGCATCACTTCGACACCGCGTTTTTCAAGGGCGTGTTTGGAGTATTCTCCCATCTTGGCCGGTAGATTTGGAAGCAGCGTCGGACCGCCTTCAACCAGCACCACCCGAATGTCGCGTTTCGCGACGTTCGGATAGAAATGCGCTACATTATGAAAGAGATCGACCACTTCGCCTGCGGTCTCGACGCCGGTAAAGCCGCCGCCGACAACCACAATCGTAAGCCAGCGGGCGCGCTGCGCCGAATGCGGCTCGGTATCGGCAACTTCCAGCAGCCAAACAAACCGGTTGCGCATGATGCCGGCATCTTCGAGTGTTTTGAGCGCGAACACCCGCTGCGCGACTCCGGGGAGATTGAAGGTCGAGGTCACCGACCCGAGCGCCAACACCAATTGATCGTAGACCAGCGATGAGGGCTCGCCGCTAAGTACGTGGGTGAAATCGACGCGCCGCGATGGAATATCCAGACCCGTCACGTCAGCCAAAATGAATTGGGTTCGATGCAACTGCGAACGAATCGGGGTCACGATGTGGCGCACGTCCAGCGCCCCCGAACTCACCTCCGGCAGCATCGGGGTAAAGAGCGAGAAATTCTCGCGACTGATCAGGACGATCTCGGCTTCGTCCGGCCGCAGCTGCTTTTCCAGCCCTTGTGCCGTGGTAATTGCGGCAAACCCTCCGCCCAGAATTACGATCCGATTCATCGCCTCTGCGTTCGCGCTGGCAGCATGGCTAACCGCCTCCAGCGGGAAGTACTGGAGGGTGTCCGATCCAATCAATCGCCCCCCGGCCAATCCCTACACCAGAAACTGGAGCGCCGAGCGGCCGGCCGACTCGCCGCAAACGCACGTCGAGGGCGAATACCTTCCCCCGCAATCCGCAGAGAAAAAAGGCGGCGCGACCAAAACCGCCGGAGGTGTGGCGGCCGCCCTCTTGATCTTTTTCGCGAAGTTTAAGGGCCTGCTTCTGCTGCTGCTCAACCTTAAGTGGGTTTTCATCGGGTTCAAACTGCTGACGTTCGCCGGGACGTTCTTGCTTTCGATTTGGTTTTACTCGCTCTTTTGGGGTTGGAAGTTTGCGCTCGTCTTCGTCGTGCTGATCGCGGTTCATGAGTTTGGGCACTACTTCACGATGCGATTTTTCGGTGTGCCGGGCAGCTTGCCGTTCTTTATTCCAGGTTTAGGGGCGCTCGTGAACATGACCGGGCGGCCGGCATCAGCGTTTCATGAATCACTGATCGCGTTCGCGGGACCGTTTATCGGAACGGTGGGCGCGGGTATCTGCGCGTTCATCGGATATTCAACTAATCAGCCCTTTTGGTTCGCGGCCGCGTATCTTGGATTCTTCTTGAACCTTTTTAATTTGGCGCCGGTGATGCCGCTGGACGGCGGACGAATCGTGGGTTCCATCTCGCCGCGCATCTGGGTCGGCGGACTCGTTCTGTTTGTGATCGCAATCTTCGCCTTCCACATTTACAACCCGCTGATCTGGCTGTTGATTTTGGTCAGCTTGCCGCAAGTTTGGGCCGCCTGGAAAGGTCAGCTCAACCAGCAATATTACAGCATTACGACACCGCAAAAAGTGACGATCGCGGTTCTCTATTTTGCCCTTGCCGCCGGCCTGCTCGCCGGTATGATCGCAACACACGTTCCGGTTCCACACCACGCCATCGTTCAGTGAGCGACCATGACGCGCCCGACTTCGCGATGTTGCGGGCGGTCGAAATCTTGGCAAAGATTCACGAGCGTGCGCGCGCTCAGCCGAATGTGCCGCCGCGCCCCATCGACCGGCCAATTGTGCTGTTTAACGAAACGTACAGCTTTGCGATCGGCCAAAGCACGCGGCCGGAGGTCGAGCGCGCGTTTGGCGTAGCATTTTCGTATCCGTCGCGCGGGTGGCACACCTATGCGGTTGCCGGCGCGAATCGCGAACGTCATCTGCTGAGCGCCTTCTACAAAAACGATCGGCTGGTTGCCGCTGAACTCTATGTTCCGACCACCGATCGCACGCCGCCGCTTGCGCCGCGCAACCTAAACTTTCGCTTTGTGCCGGGAGAACTTCATTTGGGCATGGCCGTTACGGCGATCGGCGAGGACTTCGTTGATGCAATCGGCGGTCCCGGGCCAGTGGTCTACGACCAAGCCTTCGAAGCCAGATTTCCCGGCGGAGTGGCGTATGCGATGGCTAAGAAAGGGCGAATCGAACGTCT
>JBDTCU010000105.1:0-7347 GCA_039923415.1 Vulcanimicrobiaceae bacterium | reverse complement strand
TCGCACGCTTCCGATTCACGCCAGAACATACTCCTCGATAGCCTGCGCGACTCCGTCGCCTGCAACGTCGGCAACGATGCCGTCGGCAATCGCGCGCAGCTCCGGCGGAGCGGAGCCCATCGCAATCCCGGTCCCCGCCGCCGCAAGCAGCGGCTCATCATTCCAAGCATCCCCGACGGCGAGAACCTCGTTCATCGGAATCTCCAATCTCTGCGCGACGAAGCGCAGCGCTTGGCCCTTATCCACACCGATATTCATTATTTCAAGAAACTGCGGATAGCTGCGGGTGACGTATGCACGCGCCCCAAAGAGCGTTTTAATTTTCGGAAGATAGACTTCGATTCGAGCCGGGTCGTCAATGATGACTGCCTTGGTTGCATCGCTGAAACGGAATTGCTCGTGCAGCGAGGGCACGAGAATCGGGTTGACCGCCGAGACGTGCGCGTACAACGCTGAAAAACGATTGGACTGCTCGCAATAGTACTGATCGTTGGCGTACAGCTGAATGTGAACGCCGTCACGGCCGGCCTGCTCTATTAGCTCCAGCGCCAGCGCGTTTGGAAGTGCGATGTGGCGCAGGACCTCGTCGGTCTGAGGATCCACGACCGCTGCACCCTGGTAGCAGATCAGCGGCGTTTCGAAATTCAAGCTGCGCGCAAACGGCAATGCGGAGCGAAACATCCGGCCGGTCACAAGACAGCCGAGCACTCCCCGCGCTTGCGCCGCGGCAATCGCCTGGCGAACGCGCGGCCGAATCATCAAGTCCCCTCCGATCAGCGTCCCGTCGATATCGAGCGCGATCAGCCTCACTCGGGAGCGCCTTCGCGCATGTGTTCCCGCCCAAATATCCGCTCCAGCTCGGTGCGAACCGCGTATCCGGCGGCGATATTGCGTCCCATCCGCTGTGCGCGCTCTCCGGCGTGCAGCACGACCGGAATCGTGCCGGGCCATTCGTCCAAGAGGTGCACTAGTCGATCGACTTGCTCGCGCCGGCTCAAGTTCAGGTGCCACCCGAGCGGGTCGCGCTCGCGCACCGGACGCTCGAACAGAGTGACCTCGCTTACATGGACGGAGAGCTCAACCGGAACTTCATCTCCGGGAGCTGCGCCGGGCCGTTCTCGGATACGCAATCGGCCCTTGATAACCACAATCTTATCTTGTTCGAAGATCGCCTGAACCTGCGGATAGGTTTTGGCAAAGACGATCACGTCGATGCTTCCGGTCGTATCCTCCAGCGTTGCGATCAGCATTTGCTGCTGCTGCTTTGTCAGCGTCCGGCGGACCGCGGTTATTATGCCGGCGACCGTCACGAAATCTTCATCGCCGCGATTGCGCAGCTCCTTGACGGAGATTGCCCCGGTGCGAGCTAATGCCTCCGCCACATCCGCCAACGGATGGCCGGAGATGAACACGCCGAGCGTCTCCTTCTCCCACTGCAGCGTTTGGAGCGTGGTTGGCGCCGAGATCGGTTTGAGCTTCGGTACCAAGCCCGTCAAGTCGGCAGTCTCGTCGCCGAATAGCGAGACCTGCCCGAACAGTGCATCCCTAGAAGCCTGCGCGCCGAGTTCTAATGCAACATCGATCGCATCCAGTTTTTGCGCTCGATTACCGGGGAGCGTATCGAGACCGCCGGACTTGATCAGCGCCTCGTAGACGCGCCGGTTGACCGCCTTTGTGTCGACACGTTCCGCCAGATCAAAGATATCCGCGAAGCTTCCATCGCGCGCCCGCGCCTCGAGAATGACCTTGACGGCACCCTCGCCGATTCCTTTGACGGCCGCCATCCCAAACCGAATCTGACCTTCGACCACCGCAAAGTTAACTAGCGATAGATTGACGTCGGGCGGCAGCACGGCGATCCCAAGCTTGCGCGCCTCATCGATGTACTCTACGAGTTTATCGGTCTTGTCTCGAACCGAGGTCATCAAGGCCGCGAAGTATTGCAACGGATGGTTGGCTTTGAGATACGCCGTCTGATAGGCGATCCAACCGTAAGCAGCTGCGTGCGATTTATTAAAGCCGTATCCTGCGAACGGTTCGATAAATGCGAAAATGTCTTCCGCCAGCTTCTTATCAATACCCGAGTGATCCATCGCGCCGATAACGAACTTCTCGCGGTAGAGCGGAATCTTGTCCTTCTGCTTCTTCCCCATGACTTTACGCAGTTCGTCGGCTTGACCCATCGTGAAGCCCGCCAAATCTCGTGCGATCTGCATGATTTGTTCCTGATACACGGCGATCGCGTAGGTGTCGGCCAGAATCGGCTCGAGTTTTTCATGCAGGTACGTCGTTTTGGTGCGACCGTGTTTGTTGCTGATGAACTGCGGAATCCAGTCCATTGGACCGGGCCGATAGAGCGCGACCAGCGCTATAATATCCTCAAAAGAGGATGGCCTCAACTCGGTGCAAACCCGCTTCATGCCTTCGGATTCAAGTTGGAAGACGCCGCTGGTTTCGCCTCGACTCAGCATCTCCAGCGTCCGTTTATCGTTATCCGGAATCTTGGCCAGCTCGAAATTGGGATCCACGGTGCGCCGAATCTCGTCAACCGCGCTCTTCATCACGGTCAGATTTCGCAGGCCTAAGAAGTCCATCTTGAGCAGGCCGATCTTCTCCACCCAACCCATCGAATATTGGGTGTTGATCTCGCCTTCGCCCAGTTTGATCAGCGGCGCATAGTCGACCAGCGGCCCAGCCGAGATTACGACCCCGGCCGCGTGGGTTGAGGCGTGCCGCGCCAAACCCTCGATCGCAGTCGCCGTCTCCAGCAGCCGTCGAATCTCGGGCGACCCGTTGGCCAATATCTTCAAGTCGGGAATCTGATCGAGCGCTTGAGTGATGGTCAGGCCTTGCGGACCCGATGGAACCAGCTTGGCAACACGATCCACATCCGGCAGCGGGACGCCTAGTGCGCGGCCGGCGTCGCGAATCGCAGCCCGGGCGGCCATCGTCCCAAACGTTACGATTTGTGCGACCCGCTCCGAACCATACTTTTCCGTAACATACTGAATGACTTCATCGCGTCGTTCGACGCAGAAATCGGTATCGATGTCCGGCATCGAGATGCGATCCGGGTTCAAAAATCGCTCGAAGATGAGTCCGAACTTTAGCGGGTCTAAATCGGTGATTCGCAGCACGTAGCTGACCAACGAGCCGACCGCCGAGCCGCGCCCCGGACCGACCGGAATATCCCGATCGCGTGCAAATTTGATGAAGTCCCAGACGATTAAGAAATACGACGCGAAACCCATCGTGTTGATGATGCCGAGCTCGTAGTCGAATCGTTCGCGCAGTTCCGCATCCTGGGTTGCGCGGGCGCCGTACCGTTCGATTAGGCCGGCTTCGCAGACCCCGCGCAGGTATTCTTCGGCGCCCAGGGTGATCGACGGATCGGCCTGCGGTACCGGAAACGCCGGCAGATGAAAGATCTTCTCGGGAATTCGAATATCGATCCGATTGGCGATTGCGACGGTGTTATCGCAGGCCTCGGGAAGGTCTTTCCACAGCTCGCGCATCTCTTCGTTCGATTTAACGTAAAACTGGTCGGAGTAAAACTTCATACGCGAGGTATCCGAAACGGTTTTGCCGGTACCGATGCAGAGCAGCACATCGTGTGCCGGTGCATCGCGCTGTTCTAGATAATGCGAATCGTTGGTCGCAACGATCGGTAGATTCAGTTCGCGGGCGACTTTGATCAGCCCGGTGTTGATGATCTCTTCTTCAGGCATCCCATGCCGCATGACTTCGATGTAGAACCGATCGCCGAAAATATCGGCGAAAGTCTTGGCCGCATCCCGTGCTTTTGAATAGTCGTTTTTCAGCAACGGCGCGGCGACCATCCCCGACATGCAGCCGGAGAGAACGATCAGACCTTCGTGATGTTTGGCCAGCAGATCCAAATCGATTCGGGGCTTGTAGTAGTAGCCTTCCAGAAATCCCTTAGAGATCAAGGCGACCAGATTGCGGTAGCCAACTAGGTCGGCTGCCAGCAGGGTAACGTGGGCTTCCTCACGGACGGTGCGATCGAGTCGTCCGCGCGGAGCAATGTAGGCTTCGCAGCCGATGATAGGCGTAAGTTTATGATCCCGCGCCGAGTAGTAGAACTCCATCGCGCCGAACATGACCCCGTGGTCGGTTAGCGCCACTGCCGGAGAACCGTCCTCTGCGGAGCGCCGGCAGAGGCCCTCCACGCGACAAGCCCCGTCCAACAGCGAATACTCGCTATGAACGTGCAGATGAACGAACGAACTCAAGCGGGTCTCCGGGCCTAAAGAAAGAGTGGGAATGGAGACGTTACGGAAAGTGTGGGACTGAACCTGTCCCCGCGGCGCTGAAGACCGACCGCCCGGCGGAGTCTGCAAAAGTCATGGGAGTTTTCCCGGGGCAAGAGTATAAAGAGAGAAACGCTTTTATTCCCTGGGAAAGGTCCGATTTGATCAAGCACGATGTGGTCGTTATTGGCGGCGGCTTGGCTGGGATGCGTGCCGCCGTTGAGGCCGCCGAGCGCGGTGCGGATGTGGCAATCGTCTCCAAAATGCATCCGGTTCGCAGTCACTCGGGCGCCGCCCAAGGCGGTATCAACGCGGCGCTGGGCAATCGGGAAGACGATAGCCCGGCCAATCACTCCTTCGACACCGTCAAAGGGTCGGATTATCTGGGTGACCAGGACGCGATCGAAGCGATGTGCGACGATGCTCCCGGCCAGATTGTCTGGCTGGAACACCGCGGCTGCATCTTCTCTCGTATGCCCGACGGCAAGATCGCACAGCGTCCGTTCGGCGGCGCCGGCTCACAGCGCACGTGTTACTCCGCCGACGTAACCGGTCTGGTGATTCTTCACACCCTCTGGGAGCAGCTCGAACGCTTCAACGTCAAGGTGTACGACGAGTATTTTTGCACGGCGCTCTGCGTTGAAGACGGCATCGGCACCGGAGTTGTCGTCTACAACATGCGTAACGGCGAACTGGAACTCATCAACGCCAAAGCCACCATCTTTGCAACCGGCGGCCTTGGGCGGATCTACGCAAAAACCACCAACGGCTATGCCTCGACTGCCGATGGCCTCGGGATCGCATCGCGCGCCGGTCTGCCGTTAATGGATATGGAGTTCGTGCAATTCCATCCGACCTCGCTCAAAGAAAACGGCGTACTGCTGACCGAAGGCGCGCGCGGCGAAGGCGCCTACCTGCTCAACGCCGACGGCGAACGCTTCATGTTCAAATACGCTCCAAACAAAGGCGAACTGGCATCGCGCGACGTCGTCTCGCGTGCCGAGTGGACCGAGATTTTAGAAGGCCGCGGCGTTGACGGCTGCGTCCTGCTCGATATGCGTCACCTCGGCCGCGAGAAAATTCTCGAACGCTTGCCGCAAATTCGCGAACTCGCGCTGGATGCAACCGGCAAGGATGCGATCGACACACCGATCCCGATTTTGCCCGGCATGCACTACGCGATGGGTGGCATCGAAACCGACAAATTCGGAGCTACCCGTATTCCGGGCGTTTATGCGGCCGGCGAAACCGCTTGCGTCAGCGTCCACGGTGCCAATCGGTTGGGCGGCAACTCGCTGCTCGAAACGATCGTTTTCGGGGCGCGCTCGGCCCGACATGCTATTGAGTACATCAAGGGCGTCGGCGAAGTCCGTTCCTCGGAGCGCACCCTCAAGCAAGAACAGGATCGCGTCAACGAGCTGCTCTCGCGCACCAGCGGCGAACGCGCCCCCAAGATACGTGCCCGCATGAACAAGGCAATGTCCGACAACGTCTTCATCTTCCGCGATCAGGCCGGCCTCTCGAAAGCCTGTGAGGACTTACGCGAGGTCCGCGAAGCGATCAAGCATGTAACGGTGATGGACAAATCTAAAACCTTTAACACAGATTTGGTCGGCACGATGGAAACCGAGTTTATGGTCGATGCTGCCCAAGCGATTGCCTTCGGCGCGCTTGCGCGCACCGAGTCGCGCGGCGCGCAGGCCCGGACCGACTTCCCGGACCGCAACGATGCGGAGTGGCTCGTCCACACACTCGCCTTCAAGACCGACGGCGATCCAAAACTCGATTTCTCGCGCAAAGTCACCTTCACCAAATGGGAACCAACGGTAAGAAGCTACTAATGCAAAATACCAACATCACGCTAGACATTTTTCGGTTCGACGAAGGCGTGGATACGATTCCGCATCGCGACAAAGTTACGGTAGAAATGCCGGATACGCACACGGTGTTAGATGCGCTAGAACTCGCCAAAGCCGAGGTCGACGGTTCGATCAGCTTCCGGCGGTCGTGCCGCTCGGCAATCTGCGGCTCATGCTCGATGAACATCAACGGTATAACCGGGCTAGCTTGTAAGACGCCATGCAATCTGGTGATGAACGCCGATCACGAAATCTCAATCGACCCGATGCCGAACTTCCAACCGATGAAGGACCTGGTCGTGCACATGGACCCGTTCTGGGACAAGTACACGCGCCTCAAACCCTACCTGCAGCCCAAAGATAGCGACTCCGAGCATAAAACCGAGCGCCGTGTCAGCCCCGAAGACATGAAAAAGCTCGTCGACGTCGCCAACTGCGTGATGTGTGCGACCTGCTATGCGCTCTGTCCGGTGGTCAGCGTCGATCCGTCATTCGCTGGGCCGGCCGCAATCGCGTATGCCTATCGTTTCATCGAAGATGTGCGCGATGGCGCGCGGACCGAGCGCATCGCCCAGATCAGTGAAGACTATCTGTGGCTCTGCGCGCACTGCTACGCCTGCTCCTACTGCCCAAAACATGTCGATCCGCACGATCGGATCGTGGACGTCAAACGGGCCGCGGTCAACGACCGCGTGATGATGAACGAACGCGGACCGCGTCACGCTTTGACCGTAAACAAGACGATTCGGCAGACCGGCATGTTAGCCGAAACTGAAGTCATTCAAGGGACGGTCGGCCGCTTCAATATCCGCGGTTTGCTCAAGGTCGCGCCGCTCGGCCTGCGGATGGCCAGCAAGGGAAAGCTGCCTCCGATCTTCTTGAAACCGATTCCTAGGGTTGACGAAGTCCGCACCATTTTCGAATCGCTGGAGGTTCCGGTAAGCTAATGACCACCACTTTATTGCCCGAAGAAAAATCCGGCGACAGCCACGAACATTCCAAATCGCGCGCGATGCGGAAGTATGGCTTCTTCCCCGGCTGCGTTGCTAAAGAATCGTGCAAAGAGCTGTTCAATTCGACGATGCTGCTGGCCGACAAACTCGGCATCGAGTTGATCGAACTGACCGCCGCTTCATGCTGCGGTGCATCGGTCGTGAACGATACCAACCGCGACATCGCGCGGGTCCTGAACGCTCGCACCTACGCGCAAGCCGAAG
>JBDTCU010000104.1:0-12401 GCA_039923415.1 Vulcanimicrobiaceae bacterium | reverse complement strand
ATCAGTTGAATATGTCGAAAGGTGTGAGTGTCGTTCGACGGTGTTACGACGAACGCCAGATTATTCGAGAGGCGCCCGAGCAGCCGAGTCGTACCCTCGATGATCTCATCGAGTTCGCGGCTGGCTTCTTTGAGCTCATCGCGAATCCGGCGGCGATCTGCGGATGGCAGCGCTTCGGGCTGCATGAGGTCATCGACATAGGTACGGTAGCCCGCATCCGATGGAACCCTTCCGGCCGACGTATGCGGCTGCACCAAATAACCGGCGGCCTCAAGCTCGGCTAGTTCGTTGCGAACCGTGGCCGAACTGATGCCTAGGTTATATTTCTGGGTGAGGGTATTCGAGCCGACCGGCTCGGCGGTGGCAATGTACTCGTACACGACCGTCGCGAGAATATAGGCTTTGCGCTGGTCGAGCTCGCCCGGACCGTTCTTCATTCCCCCTATCTTAGCAGTCCGCGCGGTCGACTGCCAAGCCCATCAGGCGGAAGTTTACACGAGGCTTGCCAAGAGGAGGCCCCTGTTTTGAGCTGTGGCCCGCGCGCCTACTCACCAATGAAACGATTGCTTCAGACCCGTCTGCGGATTATACTGAGAGTATGGCCGTTAAAGAGATTGCGTTCGTCGCTTATCCCGCCAACGATGTCGCGGGGCTCGCGAAGTTTTACGAAGATACCCTGGGTTTGAAGCTGGATCAAAGTATGGGCGAAGCCCCGGAGATGCAGTTCGCTCAGTTTACGCTACCCAATAACGGGTGGTTTAGTCTCATTATGCTGGAGTGGGCCGGCGTTCCCGCAGGCAGCGGTTATGGCATCGCATTTGAAGTCGACGACATCGAAGCGACACTGGCGTCACTGCGCGGGAAAGCGCAGCAGGTTGACGATGAGGTTTACGACACACCGGTCTGTCGCATCGCGCAGTTCCGCGATCCCGAAGGCAATCGGGTATCGCTCCACCAGAGTACGTTGCCCCAAGGTTAAGGCGCGGCCACAATCGCTCGATCGACCGCGCTCTGAAGTTCCGGCCAGTCGACTTCTCCAACCGAAACAAACGAAACCAGCCCTGCTTTATTGACCACAACAGTTACCGGGATTGGACTCACCGAATATGCGGCGAATAGCAGGCCTTTCGGATCTGAAAGCAGCGGCAGATCCGGGCCGTGCGTTTCCAGATAGGCCTGTGCAACGCCAACCGGTTCGTTCGATAACGTTATGAAAAAAATGCGGTCGCCGTAGCTCTGCCTGAGTCTCTTAAAGACGCCCAATTCATCCAAACACGGGTGACACCAGGTGGCCCAAAAGTTTATCACCACGGGTTTTCCGATTGCATGCGAAAGCTTCAGCATCCCGGAGGCAGTCGGAAATGCGAAGTCGGGCGGCGCAACGCCGAAACGGATGCTCGCAAGGCCGGTCGATGGCGCATGTGAGCGACGCGCGGCCGTCGGCCCGCACATGAGCGCGAACAGCATGATGGAAAGCAGACCGAGCGCCCGGAATGGCATGCCGTTGACTTCGGCAGGCATGCGAGGCGTCTCCCGGTAAAACTCGCCTATGAGCAGCCAGCAAGCCATCGAAGCGCTCGCCGAAGAGCACCGCACCTTCCCTCCGCCCGCGCAGTTTTCCGCACAAGCCAATGCGCAACCGGATATCTATACCGAAGCCGCGCGTGATCCGCAAGCCTTCTGGGCGTCGTGGGCGCGCAAGCTCGAGTGGAGCAAGCCGTTCACCAAGGTGTTGGAGTGGAACGAGCCGTTTGCCAAGTGGTTTAGCGACGGCGAGCTCAACGTCAGCGTCAACTGCTTAGACCGCCACGTGCGAGCCGGTAACGGCGAGCGCATCGCCTATTACTACGAAGGTGAGCCGGGCGATCGCCGGACCGTAACCTACGCGCAGCTGCTCGACGATGTTTGCCGGTTTGCGAACGGACTGCGCAAACTCGGCATTAAGAAGGGTGACCGGGTCGCGATCTACATGCCGATGATCGTGGAGCTGCCGGTCGCGATGCTGGCGTGCGCGCGAATCGGTGCCGCACATTCGGTGATTTTCGGCGGGTTTTCGCCCGATTCAATTATCGACCGGGTCAACGATTCCGAGTGCGTGGCGCTGATTACCGCCGATCAGGGCTGGCGACGCGGCAACAAAGTTCCACTCAAGCACAACTGCGACATCGCGATGGAACAGACGCCGTCGCTCAAACATTGCATCGTGGCAAAGCGCGTCGGCGATCCGGTTGAGATGACGGCCGGACGCGATCTGTGGTGGAGCGATCTCATCAACGATCAATCGACAACCTGCGAACCCGAAGTAATGAATGCCGAAGACTTGCTCTATCTGCTATATACCAGCGGAACGACCGCCAAACCCAAGGGCATCAAACATACGACCGGCGGATATCTTACGCACGTCACCGCAACCCACAAACTGGTCTTCGATCTCAAAGTAGAGAGCGATGTGTATTGGTGCGCGGCCGATATCGGATGGGTGACCGGACACTCCTACATTGTGTACGGTCCGCTGGCGAACGGTGCAACTTCGGTCATCTATGAGGGCACGCCGGATTTCCCGGACAAGGATCGCTTGTGGTCGATCGTCGAGCGTTACAAGGTTTCGATTCTCTATACCGCACCGACGGCGATTCGAACGTTCATGAAGTGGGGCGATGAGTACCCGCGCAAACACGACATGCAATCGCTTCGAGTGCTGGGGTCCGTAGGCGAACCGATCAATCCCGAGGCATGGATGTGGTATCGCGACCACATCGGCGGGGGCCGCTGCCCGGTGGTCGACACGTGGTGGCAAACCGAGACCGGCGGCATCATGATTACGCCGCTTCCGGGCGTAACGACAACCAAACCCGGGAGTGCAACCTTGCCGTTTCCGGGCGTCGCTGCCGACATCGTGAACGACCAAGGTGAAAGCGTGCCGCTGGGCGGCGGCGGATACATCGTACTGACCGCGCCGTGGCCGGGAATGCTGCGCGGTATTTGGGGCGACGATGAGCGCTACCGGCAAACGTATTGGTCGAAGTTTCCGCACCGCTACCTAGCCGGCGACGGCTGCCGGCGCGACACCCAAGGCTACTACTGGTTCATGGGCCGGATCGACGATGTGATGAACGTCAGCGGACATCGAATCTCCACTACAGAGGTTGAGAGTGCGCTGGTCGACCATCCCTCCGTGGCTGAAGCGGCGGTAGTTGGCCGGCTCGACGAGCTTACCGGACAAGCAATCTGCGCGTTCGTAAGCCTGCGGGGCGGCGACGTCGGAAGTACCGACCTGGCCAACGAGTTACGCGCGCATGTCGGAAAGAAACTCGGAAAATTCACGATGCCCAAGTACATCACGTTTACCCAAGAACTGCCGAAAACGCGCAGCGGAAAAATCATGCGCCGGCTGCTGCGTGATATCGCCGAGGGACGCACCCTCGGCGACACCACCACGCTTGCCGATTCAACCGTGGTCCACGAATTGCAAGAACGCGCCCAAATCGAAGCCGCCAAAGGCGATGACCCTTAGTCGCCGAAAGCGCGTGCGCCCGGAGCGGCCTTCCCGTCGAGAATGTCTTGGACTCGTATCTCGGGATAAGCGACGGTGTCGTGAGTGCTATCGTTCCAGGCTTGCGCGGTGAGGTTGCGCAGCTCGGCTGCACCGAAGGCTAGGCGCGAGTCGACAAACGAAACGGCTTGCGGAGTGCCCTGCGCGAAACCGCCGGCTTTTTCAATATCGTACAACTGCGGAACCGTCGCGGCCGAAGCTTGCAAATACGCGCTGATCTCTTTGAGCAGTGCGTCTTGTGAGAGCAGCTCGGTCGAGCTGTCAACATGCAATGCAGGCAAAGCCGCAGTCACGGCGGCTCGCGTAGCATGGGCGTTCACGAAAGCGCTTTCGAATTGGCTGTGGACTTCGTGCGAGGTTGAGTAGCCGTTCGGGTTGGGATACTGGCCCCAGCCGTTAAAGTGAATCGTCACATGGAGCGGCTGACTGGCATCTCCAACGAAGTGCCCCCAGACGCCGATATCGCGCAGCGCAAGCATCTGCCACAGCGCGCGATCATTTAGGAAGAATGCCCGATCGGCGCGGGACTTGGCGTGCACGGCAAGATAGTCGTCGGCACGCCAATACGCGAAATCGCGGCGCACTTGTTCGTACCCATCGAGAATCGAATACGGAAGATAGCCGGATTTATACTGATTGCTTCCCGAGGCACGAAGTGTTGTATCGAACGCCTGACGCGAAGCCGGCAGCGCATTCAGCGCCAGCCCCGGCGCGATCATTCCGTTGTCATCGACATCCAGAAAATGGCCGGGATCCTTATCCGCATCCCATGACTTGCCGGCACCCTTACTGCGATCGGGTTCCGGGCCCAGGGCGGTGAGTTCCGCGACCGCATCAGGCGTTCGCAAGAATGCCGGCAGGGTGGCGGGCAAAGAACGCGCCGCAATCCCGTTGATGAGCTTGTGCCCGGCGCTTCCCCACGCGAAGGCAGGGGCACATGCGAGGGCGAGCAGGGCGGCAACGATCAGTGACGTTAGTGTGGTTGATTTCACGGTGCAAAGAACTCCGTTAGGTCGGCGAGGTTTTTTAGGCGTGTGGCCGGTGGCAGGGCGGCTAAAATGGTTGCCCCGTAGCGCGATGAGGCGGCCCGGCCATCGAGCAGAGCTACCAAACCGCGATCGCTCTTACTGCGAATCAGTCTCCCAAATCCCTGTTTGAGCCGCACGATAGCACTTGGAATCATGAACTCGTCGAAACCGCTTTGACCTCGGGTTTCAAGGGCTTCCAGCTTGGCCGCGACGATCGGGTCGCCTGGCGACGGAAACGGCAGACGGTCGATGATGACACACGAGAGCTGCTCGCCGACCACATCGATTCCTTCCCAAAATGTGCCGGTTGCGAACAGCACCGCGCCCGGCGTCGACCGAAACCAGTCCACTAATTGCGTTCGCGGCAACTCCCCCTGAAGGCGCACCGGAAACGGAATCCGCTCGCGGACCAGCGCATAGACTTCGCGTAATCTGCTGTACGACGTAAACAGGACGAAGGCACGGCCGCGGCTGCGATCTAAGCACTCCTCAACGATCGGTGCCGCAAGCCGAGCAAAGGTCTGCGCTTTCGGATTGAGTTCCGGCGGCGCTACGTAGAGCCGAGCCTGTTTTGGAAAATCAAACGGTGACGGCGCGATCAGCTCCTGGGCTTCACTTACCCCGAGCGAGCGGCGCAGAAACGCAAAGGGCGCGATTGTCGCGCTGGTTAAAACCACGCTTTGGGTGCGTTCAAAGAGTGTTGCGCGCAAAAAGTCGGCGACATCGTGCGGGGCACTGTTGACTTCATACCGGCCGTCGCTTTCGGAACGCTCGGCCCACGCGATCGCCTCGTCCTGCGGCGATTGGGCGCGATCGATGGTCGCCTGATGGGCCAAGATCGCGCGCAGCGCCAGATCGCGCCGCCGTTCGGCCTCGGCATCGTTCTCCGGTTTGCTCTTGAGTGCCGCGCGCCAATTCGCGTACAACCAATTCTCGAGCCCAAAGAGTGACTCACGCAGCAACTCGAGCGCCGGCGCCGCATCTTCGTTGGCTCGCAACGGATACCGATCGCCGGGAATCCGCGCGAGCGCCGTTTCAAGGCCGCGAATCCCTTCGTCAATCTCGGCATCGTAGTGGGCAGGGACGTTGTAAGTGCGATGCAGCTTCCGCATCATACGCCCGAGCGTGGCTTTGGAAAGCGTCGCCGTCAGTGCCGCTGTCGCCCACTGTTCGCACTGATGCGCTTCGTCCAGAATCGCGAAGTCGTAGGGCGGCAGCAGTCCGCCGCCCATCGCAAGGTCGAGAAAAAACAATGCGTGATTCACCACGACCAGATCGGCGTATTTGGCTTCATCGCGCTTACGGAAAAAGAAGCAGTCGCGAAAATGTTCGCAGAATTCGCCGACACAATCGTCGGCGTCTGCGTCGAGCTGCTCCCAATCGCTGACGTTTGGAACGAACGAGAGTTCGGCGCGGTCACCGCTGGTGGTCTTGCCGCCCCACTCCCAGACGCGCTGCATCCCGCGCGAGGACGGCAGCAAGCGCTCGTTGCGCATCCGCTCGAACTTCAACTTGCAGAGATAGTGACTGCGGCCCTTGAGCAAGGTGATGCGAGCCGGAATATCGAGCGCGCGAACCACCAGCGGAATATCTTTGGAGTACAGCTGCTCCTGCAGAGCGATCGTGCCGGTCGAGAGCACCACTTTCTTGCCGCTGCGCAATGCCGGAATCAGATAGGCCAGCGATTTCCCAACGCCGGTCCCGGCTTCAACGATGGTGTGCATGCCTTCCAGAAAACCGCGCTCGATCAACTGCGCCATTTGGACTTGGCCGGGTCGTGCCTCGTAGCCGGGCAGCGCTCGCGCTACCGGACCATCGGGGCAGAACACGTCGTCGATCGCGATCACGGCGTTTCCACGTACACCGGACGCTGCGGACGATAGAACAGCAGGCCGGCCAAAAACCCCGAAATCAAGCCCCCGATATGGGCGGAATTGGCGATATTCGCAATCGAAAACCCAAAGATCAAATTGAGCACGATGATCGGCAATGTTTGGGTGATAAGTTGACGTCCAGGTTTTCCTAGGTGAATTCCGATCGCGACCAGTGCGCCGAACAACCCGAAGATTGCGCCGCTGGCTCCGACAACCGGGTCATTATAGTTGAAATACGTCGCCGCCAGCGCCGAGCATAGCAGCGCAATCGCATAGACCAGCGCCATGCGCGAGCTGCCCATCAGCATCTCGACGAACATTCCGACTTGATAGAGCGCCAGCATGTTGAGCAAGATGTGCAGGATGCCGCCATGCATGAATGAGCCGGTTATCAGGCGCCAGTATTCGTGGTTCTGAAGAATGTAGGGTCCGTAAATCGCGCCGCGCGGAATCGAATTGTTGACGCCGACGATCGATTGCCAGATGAACACCAAGACGTTAACGAGGACCAAAAACGTGGTGACTTTGGCGGCGCGCGGATTCAGTTGTCGACTCCGTCGCTGACGATAACCATCCGCGCGAGTTCGAGCGAAATGGCATGTCGGCGCTCGCCGACATCTACGGTTATGGGACCGCCCAGCGGTGCTTTCTCGTACACGTGCACGTGTGCGCCCGGGCGCAACCCGACCTCGCCCAGATATCGCAAGACTTCGGGAACCTCTTCCGTAACGCCGTGTACCCACGCGCTTGCACCCGCGTCAAGTTGCGCAAGTGGAAATCCGATCCAAACCGGATCGCTCAAATCTTTTGGGGGAATCGGGTGGCCGTGCGGACAGGTTTTCGGATTCCCGAGAAATTCTACCAAGCGCGCTTCGACATTCTCCGAGATCGCATGCTCCAGCATGCAGGCTTCAGCATGCACCTGATCCCAAGGGACGCCCAGTACATCGGTCAGCAACCGCTCCGCCAAACGATGACGGCGCAGAACCCGCACCGCTATCTGCAGGCCCTTGGTCGTAAGTTTCGCCTCGCCGCGCGCCACATGGTCGAGATAGCCCTCGCTGGTTAGTTTTTTCAGCATGCCCGAGACCGATGCCGGAGCGACGCCCAGCTCGGAGGCCAGCGCCGAGGTCGTAACGCCAGGCCCCTCGCGTTCTAAGCGATAGACCGCCTCAAGATACTCTTCAATCGATTCGGCGAAGTGGGTGTGCCCTGGCATGGGAACCTATGTTCGACGGGAGGCTTCGAGTTCCGCGCTCGCTCGGCGCATGCGCTTGCGCATCCCGGTTTTGGCCGCTTCGCCCGCAAAGCTCGCCTCAACCGCATTGGCCGCAAAACGCAGCAGGGCGGCATCGCCGGCGATCGACTGCACGTAGGCATACTCGTCCACCAAACTGCTGCAAAAAAGCGCCGGATCATCTGCATCGATCGTCACGATAACGCCGGCCGCATCCAGCGCGAGCAGCGGGTGCGGCAGATCCCGGGAAGCCGCTCCAGTAAGGAAGTTTGAGGTCGGGCAGATCTCCAGCGGGATCCGCCGATGCGCAAGCAGGTCAATCACACTCGGGTCCTCGAGCGCGCGTACGCCGTGCCCGATCCGTTCGGCTTTCAGGATTTCGACGGCATTGCGAACGCTCTGCGCGCCGGCCGCTTCACCCGCGTGCGCGACTGTGTGCAGCCCGTTCGCGCGCGCTAGCGCGAACGGTTCCACAAACAACTCGGCCGGAAAGCGAGCTTCATCCCCTCCCAGCCCGATGCCGATCACGCCAAGATCGGTCAGCGTACAGGCTAGCTGCGCGGTTTGCATCGCGCTCTCTACTCCGAAATTGCGAGTCAGATCGCAGATCAACCTAACCTCGATTTGCTTCGCATCGAAGGCCGAGCGAATCGCGCTTACCGCTTCGCGCAAATCCAGCTCCGGATGAAAAAAGCGCCAAACCGACGGCGAGATAAAGACCTCGGCATACATGACATGTTGCTCGATCGCATCTTCCGCATACTCGGCGGCCAAGCGAGCGTAATCTTCCGGTTCCTTCAGCGATCGGCTCACGGCCGCGAACGTCAGCAAAAATTCTTTAAAATCCGCAAACCGATACACTTCGTGAAGATGGCGGTCGGGTGCCGGCAGCCCATCCGATTGCCCTTGTTTCGCGTCAGAAGCGGTCGCATTTGGCGTTTTTGTCATGTCGAAGGGCGGCTCGTACACCGTAGAAACGCCATTCTTGGACGCCAAGGCGAGAAAGGTCGCAGCCCGCAGCGTACCCTCCAGATGGCAATGCAGCTGAACTTTGGGGATCGCGCGCAGGAAATCTCTATCCATCATCTCGTATTATATCGGTCGCACCGCGGGGTGGAGCAGTCCGGTAGCTCGTCGGGCTCATAACCCGAAGGTCACAGGTTCAAATCCTGTCCCCGCAACCAGTACAGGTCCGGAGTAATCTCCGGACCTGTTTTTTGTTCAACCGACAAGGATGCATTGTTCGTTCGTCCGTCCCGCCGGTCATGCAGTGGCTCGGATATCTGATTCCACTCACGTATTTTTTCGAAATTCTTCGGGGAATCATCTTGGGGGAGCGGGTTTGAATGCCTGCGGGCGGTTGTGGCGATGCTTGCCTTGGGATCGATGTGTTGATCGCTGCGAGCATACGCTTCACTCGAGGGGCCGATTCATAACATGGGTCGCCTAGGTTCCGGTCGCGGTGTCTTCCTTCGTGTACGATCCGAAACGCAGGTCGTCTAGAATAGTGGAAGTCCTGGGCTGCCATCCAAAGGCATCCCGCGCTTTCTTTGAACTCATATGAATATCAAGTGCGAGCGCGTCTGCAAATGCTCCCATTGCGGTGCGAGCCTCGTCAAGCGGCCACGATAGCACCGCGCTGCCTTTCCCAGCCCCGTGACTGGCAGACGTCGCCATTTCACGCACAGTGAACGAGGTGTCGTCGGATGCGTTGTATACGTCGCCGGCGGCACCGCGCGTCATCATGAGAACGTACAACTGCGCGAGGTCGTCGACGTGCACGACCGGCCAGTGGTTGTTCCCGTCGCCTACAAACCGGGCCGCACCTTCATCCTTTGCGGACTTCACCCACATTGCCGGAAGGCCGCCGCCGTCCCCGTAGACGTCGCCGGGACGAACGACCATCGATCTGATATTCCGCGCTGCACCGTCAAGTACGATCCGTTCAAGCCCCGGGCGATGCGCGACCAGCGGCGTGGGATTCAAGGGACTCTGCTCATCAACAAGACGCTCGCCGCTATCTCCGTAAAGCCACGCGCCGCTCGTGTAGAGCAGCACTTTCCCCGATCCCTCAAACGCATCGACCAAGGCTTGTAAAGCTGCGCGCTCGACTTGCGCACCGTCCGGCTCGGTATACTGCACTACGTAGATTGCGGCGTCCGACCTCTGCGCCGCCGCAGTAATCGATAACGGGTCGGTTATGTCGGCTAGTATCGGGTCTACACCGGAGTTCCGAAGGTCTTGAGCGGCTGGCTCAGAGCGTGCCGTACCAAGTACGGTGTGCCCCGAGGCTTTTAATGCATTGCTCACCGCGGAGCCGATGTAGCCGGTCGCGCCGATCACTAAAACATTCATGGAACATTCAACAGGGCCGCGTGCGCCCGGGTTTCAGCCGGCAGGACCTTGCAATGAAGATTTGGCCGCACGCGCTGATCGTTGACGACCCGCCCGTTCGCTGAGCCTCAACCATGAGAGGCATGGAGTCGGCGGCCATCGTAGAAACCCGCGTGAGAATTCCACAGTTGATCGCGCTTTTGTCCGGGATTATCACCTCGACACGCATGTGCACGTCAATCGCTAGGACGGCGCGATGAGATCCCAAGGAATTATTATCGAAGGAATAACCGGAGCCGGTAAGACGCGCACGTTAAAGGCACTACTCGCTAACGAGACCTTTAATAATTCATGGGCGCCGTATGACATTTTTCGCGAGAAGGAAGCCTTCGGAGAGTTCATGGGAGAACTTGCAGCATATCCGGATGCCCAGCCGAATGAAAAGTTTCATCTTCTCGATCGAGTCGTCCGCACCGCATGCGCGCGGGCGCAATCGGTGGAATCGTATCACTTCCTCATGGAACGAGCCCACTATTCCTATTATGCATTGCTGCCCGAATGGAACCTCTACCAAGGCTACGATTCCGCGCTAAGCGCTCTCCATTCCCACGTATTCTTGCTATGGATACCGGAGGGGCAACTGGAGTCACGCAGTCTTCATCGATCTGATCGGAATAAATGGGGCGATAGTTTCTTGCAACTCTACGGCACTCAAAACAATGCACTCAAGAAATTTGAAACGGTTCAGTTGGTGCGCTACGCAGGCATCTGTCGGAGTTCGATCCCGCATACTGTGATCGACACTAGCGCCATGGATTGGGTGGCCTACGCCGACCTTATTGCCTCGAACTCGACAGCGGCGCTCCGCAGGGTTGAAAATCCGTAGCTCGTCGGCTCCCGTGGGTCCTAGAACGCGGTGTCGTTGCGGATTTTCCCGCAAGCGATGGCTCGTCGTTGCCCCTTGCCGCGTACTACTAGTAGGTAGTCTTCAGTCGTCAGCGCGTGAATCGGTGTCGCAACATGGGCGAGAACGCCATGGCCGTGCATGCTGTGACCGTCGCCCGAGGCAACAACCACGCCGTCAGCATTGAAATGTCTGCAACTTCCATTTGCAAGCACTATCTCGTATGCATCGGTTTCCTTGGTACCCTCCAGGCTTAGAAGAATATCGCTTCCGTTTCCCGCCTCGCATCGTCTCGTGCATGAAACGGCAATTGATACATCGGCCTCTCCGTGTACTGCTGACGAGCCCATCGCCAGGAGAGGCACATCCGTTTGTTGCGCCCAACTACCCACACAGCCAGATACGACCAAGACGAAACCGACCACAATCGTACGCTTCTTAGTTAACCAGAACATACCCATGCTGCCCCAATTTGCAAGAGCTTGCTTGGGTCCTTCTGTCAAAGAGTGCGCAATGCCGAGTGCGCAAATCGATAACATCGCCGACATGAACGCCGGCTTTAACGGCCAGACCATACGCCGACGTCGCGCGTTGAACAATCGGTTTCCCCGATACCTCAGTGAAGAACCCGGGGGCGCCACGCCAACCTAGAATCGTTTGACTCGCGAGCGCGAACAGGTTGATTAGCAGCGCGAGGCAGCAGATCAGCAGCATCGCGAGGAATAGTCGCCCTGCAAAGGAGCATCTCTTGAATAATCCGGAGCCGGAGGTCCCGCACAATATCGACCCCCTAGGTCTCGAAATTCTTGGCAAGCTGCGAGATAATCCGGCAGCCGGTGAAATTATTATCGGTGGCGGCTTTGCACTAGCGCATTACCACGAGTTTCGTGAGACGCACGATATCGACGGCTGGTGGGTTAGCGCTCCGACCCAACAGGCCAAGGCGGCAATTAGGGACGCCGTCGAAACCACCGCCTCGCAAAACGGCTACGATTTCAGAGAACGCGCGTGGGGCGAAACGTTCTCCTATGAGATTTTGAGGAAAGACGCGACGAGCGGAAAAATTTTTTCATTTCAAATGGCAACGCGAGATGTTCACATTGACCCTCCAAGGAAAAGCCTCTGGAGCCCCGTCCTTCTCGAAACCCTTCGCGACAACATCGCGTCTAAAATGAACGCTCTTGTGGACCGCGGAGCTCCCCGCGATTTTATCGATATTTACGAACTGATTTCCGTCGGAATTTGCAGCATCGAAGAGTGCTGGAGCCTCTGGCAGTTAAAGAACCCCGAAACCAGCGTAAGCCAGGCCAAAGACAAACTGCTCCAAAAAATGACTCAGATCGAAGCCCGAACATCGCTTGAAAAAATGGAACCGGAACCGCGCGCCATTGCGGTTAAACGAAGAGAATTCTTTACCACGGCATTTCTAAAGGGCGGAAACGGTAATGGATATTGACGGCAGCGTTTACCC
>JBDTCU010000103.1:0-4947 GCA_039923415.1 Vulcanimicrobiaceae bacterium | reverse complement strand
GGTCTGGCCATTGGCCGTAGCGCTTTGAGCACTTGCGACTGCCGCTCGATAAGAGGCGCTCGCGCCGACCGCTCCGGAGGTGATCTGCGGATTGATGATGGTTGCGAGCAACTGTCCGGCCGCGACGCGCTCGCCGGGTTTCACGAAGACACCGCCGAGATTCCCCGGCACCAGCGCGGCAATCGTTTGAACCGTTGGCCGTTGCACGACACCGTTTTCAGGTAATTTGCTCACGAAGTTCGAGTACTGAATCGTTTGGGTCTGCACGGCAATCGCGTCATTCTTCCCGCGCGAGGCCGCGATGACGATAATAAGCAGTAAGACGACCCCGCCGCCTGCGGCGATAAGAAGTTTGCGATTTTTATTCATTATCTCAAGTCCGAGACGGCCGCGATCGGATCGTATGTTCCGAGTGCCGTTCGTAGTTTAACGAGTGCAGTGATGTAAGCCACTTGGCCGTCGACGTAATTGAGTTCAGCACTAAGCGCGTCGCGCTGCGATTGAGTTGTATCGATTAAGGAGATCAATCCATTTTTGTATTGCAGTTGAGCGATTCGAGCCGCTTCGGTTCCGGCGGCGCCGGCGTCCCGCAAATAAGCGAGTTGCGCTTCGGCCGTCTGCGCGTTTCGCAAGGATTGACGGACGCTCAATTCGACAGTGCTCTTGGCCGAATCGTATGCGAGTTGAGCCGAATCGATCCCGACGCGCGCAGCGCGGGTGGATTCATGCAATTGTCCCCAGTCGATAATTGGTATCGACAGACTGGCGACTGCGCCAACCTGCCAAAAACCCGACGAACCGCGTGAAAACGAAAATGGGAATCCGATACACTGCAGACTTCCGGGCTGGGTTGCGCAAAGCGCGTTGAGTTGTTGGATTTGCGTGAAAGTACTGCCGTATTGCGACGGCGTGGACTGATTTCCAAAGGCGCCGTTCAGGCTGAGCTGAGGACGCAACGCTGTATAGAGTGACGAGAGCTGCAAACGCGATGACTGCAGATTGGCGAGTGCGGCCGCCAAATCAGGCCGGTTGAGTTCCGCAGTTGCGATCAGTATCGCGACCGATTTATCGGGCAACGCGGGGCTCGGCAGTATACCGGGAACGCGAAAATCCGTGTTCAGCGGCGCACCGATCAATTGGGCCAGGGATTCTCGGGAGTTCGCGGCCTCGGCTTGCGCGCCCAAGAGATCGGCTTGGCTCTTCTCTAGACTGGATTGTGCGTTTAAAACGTCGACGCCGGCGATAAGGCCGGCGTGCTCTTTGATCCGCGCGGCGGTGGATAGCTGGGTCTGATACGTGAGGTTGTCTTGGTCTAAGCCGACGGCCTCGTCCTTGCTCGAAATTGCAAAGAACGCGGCGGTGACGTCGTTTGTTAGCTGAAACTGGGTCGCTTGCAGAGTACCGCGGGCAGATTCGACCTGGCGCTTTGCCTCCTGCGTCAAGATCTGATTCAGCGAACCGTCATAAACCGTCCAGTTGCTGGAGATCTGGGCGGTGTTCTGGGAATACTTGTTGACTTGGCTCAGCCCGTACTGCGCGAGCGAGCCCTGCAGATTGGAGGAGCGTCCGATCTGGTTCTGCAGTTGACCCAGCACGGTCGGATACTGCTGTGCGCGCGCTTTCGTGAAGCTAGCTTCGGCCTGCGCGAGAGTGGCTTGCTGACTTGCAACTGTAGAGCTATGCGCGAGCGCGTACTTGACCGCATCCGGTAAGGTCATCGCCGTCTGAGAATACGCCGGTGCGCAGAGCGATCCGGCCGCTAGGAGTGCCGGAAGCGCGGCCTTAGTGAGAAATTGATACATCGGCAGGTCTTCTCTTATTTTGGCGTGAGGACCGAAAGTCCGGCGGCTATTCCGCCTCCCAGCAAGAGAATTAAGATCGGGAATATGAACGAGATGACCTTCGAGGTCTTGGCGATGATTAGCATGGCGATTGCGCTCAAGACCGCGCCCCAGACCGAAAATGGGTTGACTTGGGCCAAGAATGTTGAGAGCGCTCCCGAATTCCCGAAGCTGAGAAACGCCAGGCTCGGAAGCGAGTTTTGAATGTCGGCAATGCTGTTGTAGCCGTTCGGTCCGCGCACCAGAGCGATGATGCCGATAACGAGGCCGCCGATTCCGGCCGAAGCGACCGCGATATTCATGAGCGCGCACCAGAGTTGCTTGAAGCTGGCCTGACCTTTCCCGACGGCGTTCCCGATCACGAGAATAACCGTTTGGACGGTAACGATCAGCAGTAGAATTACGGGAATGACGATAAAACCGAAGAGCATTTGCCAGAGTGGAGGATTGGCGGCATTAGCCAGCATCTGTTGCTTCTTCGCATCCGGCATTTGGGCCATCGTAGAATTATGCGCGATCATTTGCTGCATGAGGATGTAGCCAGCGTGCGCCGAGGCTTGCCTTTCAAGCAGCGCCGCGACGATCATGAGGACGATCGCAACGATAAAGGCCCAACCCCACATCGGAACCTCGCGGAGAGTCTCGAAGGCTTCGCTCGGGGAAACGATTGTATCGAGGACGGTCACCAGACCGCTGCGCTTGATTTGAAGCGGGGTATCGACGGTCATTTTTATCTCCACACAAAAAAGCAGACGTAGCCTTCCACAACGGTACGCGGCAGGCCCTTGACTTGTTTCATTGCAGGCCCGGGTATCAGGTTCCCGTTTGACCGCCGAAGTGGAAGATGTATTTCACGATGAGGCGATTGAGGGTGGTCGCGGCCGCCGGCGTGCCGTAGTCGACGTAGAGTTCGTCTAAGTTTCGAAAGCGCTGGTGGTACGATACAGCGAGGTTGGTGCCGGGCAGCGCGTAGCCGCCTTCTCCGTTGATCTCGCGTAAGCCGACCGCTAGGCTCGCATCTTTGCCAAAAGAGCGTGTCAGCGCGACGAGGCGAAACCACTGCGAGTCCAGGGCGGGCGCGGCCGAGTTCGCAACCGAATGTTCCAGCACGCCGTTGTACGCGACCGATACGCCCCAGCGGCCGTACTGCTTGGAGGTTGAGAGGCTGATCTGCTGCAGAAAGATCGGCTGCAACGCGTTATTCGCAAAGGGCCCCCACG
The DNA here is from genome assembly GCA_039923415.1 of Vulcanimicrobiaceae bacterium. Taxonomy (GTDB): domain Bacteria; phylum Vulcanimicrobiota; class Vulcanimicrobiia; order Vulcanimicrobiales; family Vulcanimicrobiaceae; genus JALYVT01. Next base: position 1,886 of record JBDTCU010000103.1, on the reverse strand, counting down.
AATACGATGCATCGAACGGAGCCGGAGTGCCGTCACGATATCCGAAGGACAAACTTTGGCTGTTAAACGGCAGCCCTTGCGCGCCGGAGTAGTCGGGGTAGGCGTTGGCGTAAAAGCGCAAGTTGCTCGTTGACTGGCTGTACATCAGGCTTACCAGGTCCTTGAGCGTCACCATCGCGCTGGAGAATACGTCAGACTGATGCGATGCGCCGCTGCGGTCCACGAAACGGTCGGCGCCAAGTGCGAGCTGGTATGACTTGAGAGCGCCGTCCTTGCGGCCGTTACCGGAATATTGGTAGAAAAACTGCGGCCCGCGCAGATCGTTAAGCTGCAGATAGCCGTCGAGCGGATTGTACTGCGGGCCGATATCCGCGTACTTTACCAGCGCCAAGGTGTGGGCGTTTTGGATCCCCGTGCTCAGTTGGAAATCGTTTGCCTGTGCTGACGCATCGACGCTGGTTCCCCGATCCATGGTGATCTTTGCGACGACGAACAGACCGTTTCGCGGGTTGATGGTCGCGGCTGCGAACCCGAAGGTGTCGTCGCGGATTCCGGAGTGGTTGGCCGCTACCCCATCCACGGCAAGCGTCAGCGAGTTGTCCGGGCGATTGTATGCATAACCAAATGCGGTGTCGTCGAACCCGCTGCCTGTCACGTTGAGCAGGCCTAGCTGCCCCAAGCCCTCGGTTCCCTCAATCTTCAAGCCGCGGTCGAAGACGCCTATCTTTGGGGAGTAGAATTGAAGATCGTTTGAATTGATGTTAGTCCCGGGAAGTGCGTTGATGTAATTCGCGCCTTGCGCAAAGAACGGACGGTACTCGTTATATTGCCGTTGAAACTCTTGCGGCGCGATCGTGGTTTGATCTTGCTCCACGTTGGAAAAATCCGGATTCACCGTACCCACGAACGCAAGCGTGTTGGTGACCGGTACGGTGACATCGAGGCCGTAAGGCCGGGGACGCAGCGGCTCGAACTGGCCAATGCCGTTTTGAAAGACCCCACGGTCCGCGCCACCCGAACCCAGTGCATAAAGGTCTGCTCGGGGTTTCGGACGCGAGGCGCCGGCCGGAATCTCCAAGCCGATCAGGTGCGGCCAGTACTGCGATGAGCCGACGGACTGCATCGTGTCATCGTACGCCCAGGTGTATGTGTCGTTCGTTGCGGCGACAAATCGGACAACATCGATCTGCCAATTTTGCAGCGCACCGCCCTGGGCGCGGAGCACCTTGAGCGGAATCACCATGGTGAGATTCCAGTCGCCGTTCGGAAGTATCGTTGCGGTACTCTGCCAATCCGGCGCATAGCGGGAGTTTTCGCTGGAATACTCGTCGTGAATCCCGCGCGGGTTTGCGCGGAACTGATAGACTCGGGCGCCGCTGCCCGAGGTTTCCAAATTTAGCGAGACATGGTCGTCGGTTGCAACGCCGGCATGATCCAGATTCTGAGTTGCGGTAATCGGCACGCCGGCCTGCTCAGAGTGGACCGCGAGGTACAGGTTGTTCTCGTCGTAGAGAAGGTAGGCAGTCGTGGTTTGCTTCGCGGGGCGATGATTCGTATAGTCGTAGAAATTCTCAAACACGACGCCCTTACGCCACTGCGGATCGCTGAGCGTAGCGTCAAGTCTCGGCGCCGTTGCGACTTTTACCGCAGCGACGTTGACGGAATGGGAAACCCACGCGGCGGCCGGCAGCGGTCGCGAGGCGGCTGCAAGTACGACCGCGGCGGCAAATAGAGAACGAAGAACGGGAAATTGTCGCATCGTTTTCAGTTACGACGAAGCGGCCGGCTTGTTTCGTTGCGGGCTAGGGATCGTCATCGAGCAGCTGCTCGATCGGTATCCGCCGCCGAATCGCGTCCCGGACGCGCTCCAGACGTGCCTTTCGCAT
>JBDTCU010000102.1:0-6376 GCA_039923415.1 Vulcanimicrobiaceae bacterium | reverse complement strand
GTTTTGGGGGCTGCTGTATGCTTCGGCAAAAGGCTTACCCAACGCGGTGCTTGGCGGACCGAACTCGCCTCTGCCGTTGATTAACGGCCCGGGCCTCGGCGACCAGCTTGTGTTTGCGGCGGCGCCTCCGTTCTTCGCTGCTACTCACTCCAGCTGCGATTCATTCAACCAGGCCGCGTTCTCGCCGGCCGGTTTGGCCGTCGTGCGGGTCAACCAAAGCTCCGCGGTTTACGATGTCGCCGTTCCCGGCCAGACCGCGCACGAAGCGCTCTATCAAATCAATCCAATCACCGGACCGGCCAGCCCGCCGAACTGCTCGTATGCCTCCAATCCGCAGGATCCGACCGCAGGCGGCCTGCAGACGCTAGTCGCAGGCGAGAGCGCGCTGTTTCTGCCGATCCTCGGGGCATTCGCAAACCAGGTATCGCCGCCCAACCCGTTCACTCAGGTGAATGCAGCCGCGTCACTGCATCCGACGCTCGCAACGGTTTGGCTAGGCGCAAACGACCTGCTGAAATACACGTTCTCGGGCGGCAATCCAGCCGCATCCGATACACCGGCGCAGATGCAAGCCGATATCACCCTAACAATTCAAAAATTGCAGGCTAGCGGCGCCAAAGTCGTCGTCGCAAATCTGCCGGATATCCTCGGACTGCCTCAGTTCTTTCCCGAACCGGCGTTACCGCAGACGATACAAACCCTTACCGGCGGCGCGGTGCCGGCGGCAGCGGTGCAAGCCTTGGTCTTACCGTACCTTCAAAGCGCCTACGGAATCGGACCCGGCGGATCGCTGACGGAGACCGGATTCTTCGGATTGCTCGGCAACATCGGACCCGTCATCGCCGCGCTGAGCGCCGGACAGACACCATCTCCGTTCCTCGATCCGAACGGAAAAGGATCGGGACTTGGCGGAGCTTATTTGACCGATGCACTGGCTGCGCAAGTTCAAGGCCTCAACACTGCATACAACGCATCGATCGCAGCCGCCGCATCGACGACCGGCGCACCGCTCGTCGATATTCATAGTCTGTTCGTGCAAATCCAGACCGCCGGCGGGGTTCCGATCAATCCTCCCAAATGCTGCAGCCTGCAGTTCGGCGGCGGAATCCTAAGCTTCGATGGACTCCACCCGTCGAACACCGGATACGCCTTGATCGCCAATGCGTTTATCGACACCATAAACGCAAAACTCGGCGGCAGCATCCCCGACGTCAACGTCGGCGCAATCTACTCCGGAACCGCGTCCTTCGGCACTATTCCCGACCCTTACGCGCGACATTAAACCGTTAAGCGTAGACTCCGCGCAGCTTTAGAGCTTCGACGACACGGCTGATTGCGATCATGTACGCTGCCGTGCGCAGTGGCACGCTATGCTGTTTGGTCAGTTTGCGCAGTTCGTGGAAGTTGGTGAGCAGCGTATCTTCCAGCTTCTCGTTGACTTCTTTTTCTTTCCAAAAATAGCCCATTCGGTCTTGAACCCATTCGAAGTAGGAGACGGTCACGCCACCGGCGTTGGCCATAATATCGGGGATCACGACGACGCCGCGCTGGTTGAAGATGTGATCGGCTTCGGGCGTGGTCGGGCCGTTGGCGCCTTCGACGATTAGCTTGGCTTTGACTTTTGAGGCGTTATCAGCTGTCAGCACCTTTTCGAGCGCCGCCGGTACCAGAACGTCGCAATCGCTAACTAATAAATCGGCGTTACTGATCTTGTCGCCCCCGCGAAATCCTTCTAGCGAATGATGTTCTTGAGCGTAGGCCACGGCGTTGGGAATGTCGATGCCGCCGGGGTTGTAATACGCACCGGTAACATCGGAGATGCCCAGAACCTTACAGCCGCGTTCGGCGAATAATTTTGCGGCGTACAAGCCGACATTGCCGAAGCCTTGAATGACTACCCGCGCGTCTTCGGGTGTGATACCCATCTCGTTCATTTGATCGAGCGCGCAGATCGTAACGCCGCGTCCGGTCGCCTCGACGCGCCCTCGCGAACCGCCGATTGCCAGCGGCTTTCCGGTTACGACGCCTGCAACATTCTGGCGCACGTGCATCGAGTAAGTGTCCATGAACCACGCCATGACTTGCGGAGTGGTGTTGACGTCGGGCGCGGGAACATCTTTATCGGGCCCAACAACTTCGACCAGTTCGGCTGCGTAGCGGCGAGTGATGCGCTCGAGTTCGTTGCGAGAGAGGGTTGAGGGATCGCAGGTTACGCCGCCCTTACCGCCGCCGAACGGCAGATCCACGACCGCGCACTTCCAGGTCATCCAAAAAGCCAGTGCCGTAACTTCGTCTAGGGTGACACCGGGATGAAATCGGATGCCGCCTTTGGCCGGGCCGCGAGCGAAGTTGTACTGAACACGATAGCCGGTAAAGACTTCGAACTCGCCGGAATCGCGCTGGAAAGGAATCGAGAAGATGATCTGGCGCGACGGATGGGTTAATATCGCGCGCATTCCAGCGTCCAGATTTAGAAGCTCGGCCGCCTCATTAAAATAGGTGATTCCATCGCCGAATACCGAGACTTCGCGCACAGCTGTGGTCATAGAAAATTAAGGCCTCCTGGAAGTTCCAAACCTTTGGAGCTTTGTGTCCGGCTCTGCCCGTCCCTATCTACTAAGGTCGGTTTCAGACATTAAATCGGAAGTTGACCACGTCGCCCTCTTGCATCACGTAGTCCTTTCCCTCGCTGCGGACCAGCCCGGCGGTGCGCATCGCGTCCATCGTCTTATACTTGCGATAGTCCTCGTATGAGACGATCTCGGCCCGAATAAAGCCGCGCTCGATATCGCTGTGAATCTTCCCGGCAGCCTGCGGTGCCTTGCTACCGCGATCGATCGTCCAAGCTCGGACTTCTTTCTCGCCGGCAGTTAGGAACGTCATCAACCCAAGCAGATCGTAGGCCGAGACGATGAGCTGATCGAGCCCGCCGCGCTCGATGCCGAGTTCGTGGCAAAATTCCTTGGCCTCGGCGTCCGAAAGTCCGGCGAGTTCGCTCTCGACTTTGCCGCAAAAGGCGACCATCAGGCTGCCCTCGCCCGTGGCGACCGCGTCGACCGCCTTCATGAGCGGGCCGGGGTGACCGATCTGAGCCTCATCGATGTTCGCCACATACAGCAGTGGTTTTGCGGTTAGCAAAAAGGCCTCGACGGCGATCTCCGCCTCGGGCGAATCTTTGGAGAACCCGCGGGCCGGCTTGCCTTCTTCAAGAGCCGCGACCAAGCTTTTGGCTGCGTCGGATTTATAGCGGAGTTTGGGATTTGCACGGGCTTCGCGTTCGAGCTTATCGACTCGCTTCTGGAGAGTCGCAAGGTCGGCCAGGGCCATCTCGATAGTGATAATTTCGATATCGCGCTGCGGGTCAGGCGAACCCTCGACGTGGGTGACGTTACCGTCTTCGAAGCAACGCACCACCATAGCGATCGCGTCGGTCTCACGGATGTGGCTCAGGAACGCGTTGCCGAGCCCTTGACCCGCGCTGGCCCCGCGCACGAGTCCCGCGATATCGACGAACCGCATGGTTGCCGGCACCGTGCGCTGGGCGGCCAGCAGGTCGTGCAAGACTTCCAGGCGCTCGTCCGGCACCGGCACTTCGCCGACGTTTGGTTCGATGGTGGCAAACGGATAATTGGCGGCCAGCGCCTGGGCCGAACGAGTGAGCGCGTTGAAGATCGTGGACTTGCCGACGTTGGGCAAGCCGACAATGCCGCATGATAAAGCCATGGTGAACGCCCTCCGTTCGGGAGTTCGAGGCGGCTTCCCTCGGAATGAAATCGAGGCGGTCGCGTAGGATACAACAGGATGCGCCAGATGAAGGTGGACAAACTCGGTATCGATCTGCTCACGCACGATCCGGTTGTCATCCTCAAAGACCTCGAAGGCACGCGCTTCCTACCGATCTTGATCGGCCCGTTCGAAGCCACGTCGATCGCGCTCGCGCTCGAAGGCGCGCCGGTTCCGCGGCCGCTCTCGCATGACTTGATGCGCGCGATTCTCGAACAGCTAAGCGTGCGCCTAGAACAAGTGGTTATTCACGACATCAAAGAAGCCACGTTCTTCGCCAAACTGGTCATTCGCATCAACGGCGAACTGCAGGAGATCGATGCGCGTCCCTCCGACGGAATCGCCTTGGCATTGCGAATGCAGGCGCCGATCTACGTCACCGACAAAATTGTGCTTGAAGAAGCGGTCCCCGAAAAGAAGAACGACGAAGTCGATTCTCAGCGCTTCAAAAAATTCATCGAAGAATTGCGTCCGGCCGACTTCAACCCTTAAACCGATTGCATCGCCGCAACCGCCTGCTCCAGCGACCAGCCTCGACCTTCTTCGATCAGAGCCTGCAACCGCTCTTCAGGTATGTGCGCTTTGAGCCGGGAGATGCACCGATCGCGCAGGTGTCGCTCTGTGGGCTCCAGATCGTTGCCGAGTGACTCGTATCCCGCAACCGACGCCCCGACGAGCCGCGCACTCAACTCGAGGTTTCCGCTTTCGATTGCGAGGTTCGCAAAATGGTCCGCCACAAGGTAAACGGTAGTATTTAGTGCTACGTCCAGCCCGAGGCGCAAGGCCTGCTTCGCATTCACCATAGCGTCGCCATACTCGCCGCTTTCGATCAGATACGCGGCTAAGTTCGAGTAATTCGAACTTGCAAGCGCCACGAGATTGAGGGTGAGCGCATATTGAAGGGCTTCCTTGCCGAACCGAATCGCCTCGCCGACATTCTGTTCTCCAAACTTCAACTCTGCGAGATTGTTCAGAATAACGCAAACCAGGCGCTCGTCACCTGTACCACGCGCAATTACTAAGGCGTCCTGAAACAGCTTTTCGGCATTAGCAATATCCGGATTCGCTATCACTACGCCGCGGCGGCCACGCGCAAAAAGACACGACCCGATCATTCGCTTGTTCCCTAATGACTCGAAGATGTCGGCCGCGCGTTTCAGCGTTCCCTCCGCGTCGTACTCCGGATCGGTAAATGCGCTGACCGCTTGATGATACAGCGCGAGGCCGATGCCCTCGTTGTCTCCAAGTTGCTCCGCATCCGCAAGTGCTTGACCGGCAGCGGCCTTGGCGCGCCCATACAGCGCTTGCGCACCGAGCGTATGTGCGAGGGCGATTCGCAGCCGCACGCGCACCAGGGTCGGGGGCTGCGCCAGGGAGGCCGCAATCGCAGCCTCGATGTGGGCGACCGCTTCGACTGAGCGTCGCGCGAGCGGCCAGTACCATTTCAGCGCCGCCGTCAACTCTGCGCCAAGTTGCGGATCGGCTTGCTCACCGAGCGACCACTCCAAGGCTGCGCGGAAATTTTCAAATTCGATATCTAACGTGCTGCGCCACCGCTTTGTCGGCGTCGTGGCCCAGCTGCGATCGGCGTCGCCGGCGAGCTTTGCGAAAAACTCCGCATGTTTTCGTTGAACGCCGAGCCTCTCCGGAGTTTCGGCGAGCCGCTCCAAAGCGTATTGTCGGGTCGAGACCAACAGATGGTAGCGCTGTTCGGAACCCGCTAAATCGGCTACTAGGAGGGATTTGTCCACCAGACCGGAGAGCACATCGAGGACATCCCACTGCCCGAGGCCTTCATCCGAGCAGACTTCGCCGGCTGCATCGAGCGAGAAACTCCCTGCGAATACCGAGACCCGGCGAAAAACCGCCTTTTCGTTTTCCGATAAGAGATCGTAGCTCCAGTCGATCAGCGCGCGCATCGTTTGCTGCCGCGGCAGCGCCGTCCGATTTCCTCCGGTCAGCAGACGAAAGCGCTCGTTAAGCCGCGATGCCAATTGCTCGACCGAGAGCACTTTCACCCGCGGAGCGGCCAGTTCAATTGCCAGCGCGATGCCGTCGAGCTGGCGGCATATCTCCGCAACCGTTTCGCAGTTGTCGTCGGTGAATTCAAAGCGCCGGTTGGCGACGAGCGCGCGATCCACGAATAGCGCAATGGCGCCATACCCTAGTGCCGATTCTGCGCTGAGCCGCTCGTCGGGTTCGGGCACCGCGAGCGAAGCAACCCGCAGGGCGCTTTCGCCCTCAACTCCCAGAGCTTCGCGCGAACTTGCTAAGATGCGAACCTTCGGCGCGCCGTGCAGGATGGTGTCGGATATGCGAGCGGCCTCGTCGATGACGTGTTCGCAATTGTCCAATATCAACAGCGTCTTCTTGTTGCGCAGCGATGCGACGATGCTATCAATCAGGGACCGGTCGCCCTGCCGGACGATGCCGAAAACGGCGGCGAGCGCCTCGGTGACGAGGGAAGATTCGGTCAGGGGTGCGAGCTCGATAAACCACACACCGTCCGAGTATTCATCCAGCAGATTTGCGCCGACTTGCAATGAAAGGCGCGTCTTCCCCACACCGCCCGCACCCAACAGCGTTACCAGGC
>JBDTCU010000101.1:0-15867 GCA_039923415.1 Vulcanimicrobiaceae bacterium | reverse complement strand
ACGCAGAATCCCCGGCAGAACCCCGCAGCTAAGCGGCGGCGTTACTATGCTTCGGCCGGTTCGCACGAAGATCGTCGTTCTCGAACCTTCGGTGAGTTCGCCGCGCTGGTTGAAGAGCAGGCGTCGAAACAGCCTTCGGCGCTTGCCTGGCGGGCTGCAGCGGCATGCGCCGGCCGCCACGAACTCTTGTGTGCCAGCATCGGATCGTCACTGCGAACTCGAGCGCGCGACAAACAAATGCGTACCGTCGCCGTCAAACCGCTGCGGATTGCGACGTGGGCAAGCGGCGGGCTGAGTGCAGATCGCCGACTAGGTGCCGGCACTTTCCCCCGGACCCAGGCCAATGACGATCTGCATAGAGAGCGGGCTTCCCCGAACAACCGGCGGACGCCCACTGGCGTACCTAGTTCATGAAACTATTTGTTTGGCTTGCTCTGGCGCTCCTCACCGGTCTAGTCGCACCGGCGGCAGCCCAGACTCGAGCTCCGCTTTCAACGGTCTTGGGGGCTGAAAACTGGCTCAACGGCCGTCCGAACGCTCAAACGTTCAAGGGAAAAGTGGTCGTGCTCGACGTCTTCACCTTCGATTGCATCAACTGCAAGCACGTGGTGCCCGAGTTGCGTTCGCTCTATCGAAATACGAAGCGCGACGACCTGAGCATCATCGGTATCCATAGCCCTGAGACGTCCTACGAGAAGCAGCACGGCAACGTGGTGGCGAACCTAGCCCTTCAGGGCATCGTCTGGCCGGTCGCAATCGATAACGATTTCTCGCTCTGGAGAGCGTACGGCGTCGATGCTTGGCCGACCCAATTGATCTTCGATCGTCACGGTGTCTTGCGTAAGACCGTTGTCGGCGATTCGCAGGACGACGTGATTGCGGCGGAGGTTAGACAACTGCTCTCGGAAAGATAATGTGCACCAGATTTACATCGGAATCGGCTCGAATCTCGGCGACCGCCAAGCCAACATCCTAGCTGCGCTCCAACGCTTGCGCGGGAAAGCCGAGATCGTCGAAGTCTCCGCTTTCTACGAGACGGCACCGGCCGGGGGCGCGGCCGGGCCGCTGTTTTTGAACGTCGCCGCAAGACTGCAGACTGCGCTCGACCGCGCTGACTTCGAGCGGTTCGCCGGCACGGTCGAGGTTGCGGTCGGTCGGGCGCATGCGCACAAACTGCAGGCCCGGCCGATCGACATCGACGTGCTATATGTCGATAGCGATTTTGCCCATTCCCAAATGGAAGAGCGCGGCTATAATCTGGTGCCGCTCGCGGAGATCGCTCCCGCGCTGCTCGATTCTCGAACCGGTAAGACGGTCGCGCAGATGGCCGCCGCCCTTTCGAGCAACGGCATCCGCCGTAAAGCACGCTCGCTGCATTTCGCCGCCAACCGCCAGGAAGAAGCTCCTGAAGTGCGGCTTTCGCTCAGCCGGGTCGGCGTTTCTCGGGTGCGCCGGATCGTCCGCTTAATCGTCAACGGTAAAGAACGGGTCTTCAACGGCGAGTTTGCAATGGTGGCGGACCTCGCGCCCGATAAGGCCGGCATTCACATGTCGCGTTTTTCGGAGATTCTGGAGGAAGCTGCGCTCGACGTCCTCGCACGTGACGACGAACCGGCGCGGATCGAGCGGATCGTCGAAGCGATTGCCCTTCAGATCGTGCAGTCGCAGGCCGCGATTCGAGCCGACGTGCGGTTGCGCGCCGATTTCGGACTGGAACGCTGGACGCCCGTCAGCGGAAAACGCGGCGAGGAGACCTATACGCTGATCGGGATCGCACATGCCGACGAACGCGGATCGCGCCGCGTCGTCGGTGTTGAAGCGGAAGGCATGACGGCCTGCCCGTGCGCCCAATTAATGGTGCGAGAACATAGCATGCACGAACTCGCGGACGCCGGATTCTCGAAGGTCGACGCGGATCGAGCGCTCGACGCGCTGCCGGTTGCCACCCACAACCAGCGCGGCAAGGGGTCGGTGCTAATTGGCGCGGATGGCCCACATCTGGAGGCCCTGCGAGCCGAAGATTTAGTCGAGATCGTTGAGAACTCGATGTCGAGTGAAACCTACGACCTGCTCAAACGGCCGGATGAGTTTTTTGTCGTCAATAAGGCGCATCACAACCCGAAATTCGTCGAGGATGTGGTGCGCGGCATCTTGGCGCGGTCGCTGGATGTCTACGGCGATTTTCCCGACTCCACATTCATCTCCGCCTCCCAAGTCAACTACGAGTCGATTCACAAACACGATGCGTTCGCGGAAGGCTCGGGCACATTCGGCGAGTTTCGCGAGGAGTTAACCTCGTCGCGCTACGTTACCCGGAAAACCGATCTCGCGACCTGGCTGGGAACCCGTCCCTCACCGATCTTGTTGTAAACGCAGCGCCGCGATCCGGGCTTTGAGCGAGGGGTGGGATCCGAACAAGCACTCGTACCAAGCCGGCTGCTCGTCTTCAACCATATTTTGATCGCGCAGACGCTCGAACGCCGCTGCCCCGATTGACGGTTTACCCGTCGTTGCGACCGCGAACCGATCGGCGGCCCATTCGCGCGAGCGCATATAGGCAAGCAGTGCGGGGCGCAGCAATTGTGAGAAGACCGTCATCCAAAAATAGAGCCGGATCAGCATGACCGGCTCGCCGAAGCGGGCGCGCTGCTCCGGCGACATTGCGGCGTTTGAGGCTAAGAACACGATCGCCGTCACGATCTCACCGACCCCGATAATCCGCCAACTGTCGCCGCAGACGTAGTGGCCCAGTTCGTGTGCGACCACGAACTCGACCTCGGCGCCCTCGAAGGTAGCGAGCAGCGTATCGCCGATCACGATTCGGTGCGTAGCAAAAATGCCCGTGACGTACGCATTGGCTTTGGTGGTTTGCCGGCTCATATCGACGCTCAGAATCTCGGCGTCGCCGACATGATAACGCGAAGCCAGCGCTCTCAACCGAGCCTCCAGCGGGCCCGTCAACGGCTTGAACGTATTGAACAGCGGCATGATGTAGATCGGAACCACGACATTCGCGAGCACGAACAGCGGAAAAGCGCCGGCGCTTGCAGCCAGCGGCCAGCGCCGCGGCATCTTTGCGATCAGCGCGCCGAATCCCGCAGCAAGCGCGCTTGTGAGAGCGGCGCCGATCGCGATCTCTTTGAGTCGCTCGAACAGCCAATCATTCGCGCTCTGTTCGGTCATGCCGTATCGTCGCTCGACCGCGTACCCCTCGACAAACTCAATCGGCAGGTCAGCCAACCCCCCGATAAGACTCGCCACCGCTGCGAAGGTCGCCGGCCTCAGCCACCGCCAGGTCGGCTCGGTTATCCGGCCAAGAGCTTGCGCGCTCCCACCGAACGCGAACGCGGCTGTGCCTGCGAACGTTCGCACGACCGTGCTAACCGCCAGTTTGCGTCGCAAACGGCCGTATGCGGCGGCATTCTTGCCGACCGGCTTAGCCGGCGCGCGAAGCTCGCCGATTGCTTGGATCGTACGGCAGGTTGCGTATCCTACGGTCAGCCCGGCTCCGAGGCCGACAAGAAAACGGCGTGTTGACATGCAATCCCCTGCTCTCATGAAAGTGTTTGTGAATGGACGCGTGTACCGATACGATCCGCGAACCGGTTCGTACCAACAAGGCTCCGCCCTGGCGATCGACGGAACCCGGATCGTTGCCGGTTCTTCCGAGGCTGCAGGAACCGGTGCGGAGCGGATCGATCTGGACGGCGCGACCGTGCTGGCAGCATTTGCGGACTGTCACGTTCACGTTACCGATACCGGATACTTTCTTGACGAGCGGCATTTCGGCTCGGTGCGCAGCTATGATGAATACGCCCAGGCGATCTCGCGCTTGCCGCCGGATCGATTCGTACTCGCAGGAAATTATGATGAGAGCGACTGGCAGGACCATCGTTTGGCCGATGCCGCGCCCCTCGAGCACGCATTTCCCGATTCCTACGCCCTGCTCACGCGTGTCGATGGGCACTCGTGCATCGTCAATCGCAAAACATTTAGTTGGCTGAATCTGTCCCCACGGACAGAAGGCGTCGAGCTTAACGAAACGGGCGCCCCGACCGGTAAGTTATTTTTGTCTGCGAACTGGCAAGCCCAATCCGCATTTTTCGCGGCGGTTCCGATAGAGGCAAAGCGCGCAGCCGAAAAGCGGGCGACCGAACTCGCGCTCTCGCACGGAGCTCTGCATCTCCACGCTCAACTGGTCGGTTTCCAACGCGACGAATACGCCCGTGAGATTGAAGCGCTCCGTATGCTGCCCGCAAAGTGGTATCCGAAGATCTGCGAGCCCGATCCCGCATTGGCGCACGGCCTTGGGCTGCCGTACGTCGGCGGAGACGTCTTCCTTGACGGATCGATCGGCAGCTGCACCGCCGCAGTCAGTGCGCCGTTCCTGATCTCAGTCGACGGCGGAGCGCCAGGCAGCGGATCGTTGAAATATAGCGACGAGCAGCTTCACGAGTACTTCGCGAGAGCGGAGAGTCTTGGAATCTCCGCCGGTGTGCACGCGATCGGCGATCGGGCGATCGAACAGTGCATCGCAACCTGGGAGAGCGTGCTGAACGATTCGCCAAGCCCGCGCGCTCGGCATTTCATTGAGCACTTCGAGATTGCACGAGCGGACCACATCGAGCGCTGCGTGAAGCTGGGCATCTATCTCTCAATGCAGCCCCAGTTCGACCAGCTGTGGGGCGGCCAGAATCGAATGTACGACGTCCGACTAGGGACTGAGCGAATGCGCTCGATGAATGCGCTGGGTCGCATCCAGCGCGCCGGCGGAATCTTGTGCGGCGGTGACGACAGCCCGGTATGCCGGCTCGATCCGCTTGCCGGGATGCAGGCCGCGGTCGATCATCACGAGCAAGGCGAACGGCTTACGCCGTACGAGGCTCTCACCATGTACACGTACAACGCGGCGCTCCTCGGCCACGCCGAACGAGAGACCGGCCTTCTGGCACCTGGTTACGCAGCCGATTTCGTGCTGCTGGACCGCGATCCGCTTGAATCCGGCCGCTTCAGCGACTGCGTGGTGCTTGAAACCTGGAGCAATGGGGCTCGCGTCTTCTGATTAGATTATCGAGATCGTCTCTTTCGGTTTGGGTTGCGCGTCGAGTGCGTGCAGCAGCGCGCCGGCGAGCTCGTCGATGAGCGGATCATCGATCTCCTCGATCCGGCCTTCATCCGCCAGTCGTGCTTTCAGTGGGTCGATTGGGAATCGCGCCAATACGGGCGCTTGCGCAAGCTCGGCGACTCGGTCGGCGTAGGACGGCCCGAATATCTCGTACTTCTTGCCGGTGTCCGGCGCCACAAAGTAACTCATGTTCTCGACAACACCCAAGATCGGCTTTTTCAATTGATGCACGAGGTTCGCGGCTTTGCGCACGATCATCGTCGCAAGCGCCTGCGGCATCGTCACCAATACCACCCCGTCGACCGAAAGCGATTGCAGCACCGTCAGCGGCGCATCCGAGGTTCCGGGCGGGAGATCGATCAGCAGCACATCCAAGTCGCTCCACAGGACTTGCTCGTAAAACTGGCGGATGACGCCCGAGAGAATCGGCCCGCGCCAGATCATCGCCGTATCTTCTTGATCGGTGAGCAGGTTCGAACTCACGACTTCGATCGCACTGCGGCTGAGCGCCGGCACCATCAGCGGGCGCGGCTGTCCCTGCGGATTGGGGGCTGCATTCGGATCGGCTTCTATCGTGAGCGGCGTGTGCAATCCGAAGAGTTTGGGAATCGACGGACCGGTGATATCGCCGTCCAAAATGCCAACCCGCAAATTGCGACGACGCAAACCGATCGCCAGCAGGGCCGTGATCAGCGACTTGCCGACGCCGCCCTTTCCCGACATAACCGGAACAACATGTTTGAACTTGCCGCGGCGATTGAACTCGCCGGGAGCGTTACGTAGCGGCTTCTTGTCTTCGTTGCTTATCAGCGGAACGAAACCCGAGAGTCGCGCCTGCGTCAGTGCCGCCAGAATCGGTTCGATCCGAAGTCCGTGGGCTTTTGCGCCTTGCTCGATGGTTTCATATTTGTTGACGCTGCAGCCCGAACAATGTAAACCGAATTGAGTGAGCACCTCAGCCGCGATCGGAAGCGCTGCGACAAGTTCGCTGATATTGGTTTGCGGGGTAATTGCGGTTTCAATGTGAGGCATACGGTGTACTTCGCGTTTTCGCAGAGGGTGGCCTCGAAGCGTGCTTGAACCAGCAAGCGCTCATGCAGACAAATGTCAGTTCCGCCTATATCGCTGCGCAAGCAGTCCTTGCAGGCGGCTGCGATTCGCCGGTGCGCGCGGGAAAAGCCGTCGGCGGGGAGCCTTTCGTTCAATCGCACGGTGACGGCGCCTACGCCTACGACCAATTCGGCGAGCGGTTTATCGATTATATTATGGCCTACGGCCCGCTGCTCTTCGGTCACGCCCATCCCGCTTTAAGTCGCAACCTAGATCTGATCGCGCAACGCGGCGTGTTGTACGGCAGTACGCATGAAGAAGAAGTTCGACTGGCCCACCGGATTCGCGCGTATCTTCCTTCGATGCAGCGGATGCGGTTTACCAGCACCGGCACCGAGGCCGTAATGAGTGCGGTTCGGGTCGCGCGTGCCCATACGGGACGGGATCTGATTCTCAAGTTCGGCGGCAACTACCACGGGCACTTCGATCTCGCGCTGCTCCACGCCGGCGCTTCCGCGCACACCGCGGATACCGCACGCAGCGGAATTCCGAGCGGCGTAATGGCAGACGTTATCGTCGCTCGCTACAACGATCTCGAAAACGTCGATGTGCTGTTAAGAGACCAAGAGGATCGTTTGGCTGCAATTATCGTGGAGCCGATCGTCGGGAATATGGGTCTGGTCGCGCCGATTCCGGGTTTTCTAGAGGGTCTGCGCGAGCGCACGGCGCGGTCCGGCGCGCTGCTGATCTTCGATGAAATTATCACGTGGCTGCGTCTCGGACTCACCGGCGCGCAAGGGCGCCTCGACGTCGCTCCCGATCTCACGACGATCGGAAAAATCTTGGGCGGCGGATTCCCGATTGCAGCGTTCGGCGGCCGCGAAGATGTGATGGCCGTCCTGGCCCCAGCCGGAGGGACATTCACCGGCGGAACCCACGCCGGCAATCCATTTTCGGTCGCGCTCGCGCATCGCACCCTCGACCTATTGGAGACCCATCCCGAATACTACCCGCAGATGAACGCTCTGGCAACACAGCTTGCCGCCGGCATCCGCGCCATCTTTGGCCGCCGAGCGATCCCGTATACCGTCGTACAGTTGGAGTCTATCGTCGATTTCAAATTCCGCACGGGCGCGACTAACAGCTACGACGATGCCTCAGCCGCCGACAGCGAGATGTTCTCGCGCTACTATCACGAGATGCGCAAGCGCGGCATCCTCACTGCTCCATCCCAAAACGAAGTCATGTTCATCTCCACCGCACACACCGCCGCCGATATCGACGAAACCCTTACCGCGATGGACTCGTCCCTACAATCAATCGGTTTCTGAGGACACTGCGAACGGGGGAGAAGCCCGCCGGCTCAGCGTCCGCGTGGGATCACATGAATACCGACGCAGGTTGACGGGGTAGCGCTCCTCATTGCCGAATCCACCTGCATGGCCGAAACCTTTCGATACGCCGTCCTCTTAGAACCCGAACCCGACGGCAGCGCATTTAACGTCAGCGTCCCGGCGCTGCCCGAAATCGCCACATTCGGGAGAACCGTCGAGCACGCGTTAGAAATGGCTAAAGACGCAATCGCACTTTCGCTCGCGTATCGACGCGATGAAGGCCTCGAAATTCCGGCAGCGATGGAGGCGTCGCTCGGCTCGAGCGCGTCGTCGTAGCGATGCCGGCCGCTTAACGGTGCCCTCAAAGCCGCCAGTCCTAACCGTGCGAGATCTCCTCCAGGTGCTCGAACGCGCGGGTTTCGAACTTCGTAGACAGACGGGATCGCACGCAATCTACAGACGCGGCGACGGACGCTTCGCAAACATCCCGATCCACACCGGGGACATACCGCCGGGAACGCTACGCGTAATCATGAAGACGACAGGTTTGAAGCCCGAAGACCTGCGTTAAGAAGGTCCGCGAACGTTGTCGGTTTCAGACGACGTTATTCGCAGACGAGTGTAGGATAGCCCACCACGTTGCGATGACCTTCCATCCCCAAAACGACGTCATGTTCATCTCCACCGCACACACCGCCAACGACATTGAAGAAACAAGAACGCGTTTCAACAAGGCTCCGACACGAGCCGCTTGCGACCGTTCGTGAGGCTACTCGCGAACGGGCGTTGGGTAGACCACGACGCTGCGCCGTCCACGGGCGTCGACCGAGCGAAGTCCAAGGAGGAAGTCGTCTTTTGAGACCTTGACGGTCGCCTGAGTTACCGCGCCGACGTTGTGCGAATGCTGCCAAACCGGCGAATCGGTCGCGCGCCAAACAATCTCGTAGGCGACGGCGCTCGGAACGGCCTTCCAGCGCAAGCTCGTATCGTAGCCAAGCGTCCGCGTCAGCATCTGCACTTGCGACGGCGCCGCCGGACCGAGCGCCAGCGCGGAGAGTGCCGCGACGTTCATTTTGGTAACCCGTGCAAGATAAGCGAAGTCCATGTACTTTTGCAGATCACCGTATTCGATGCCGTTCTCGATCCGCACGTTCTGGTGTTGGTGATCGAAGTTTTCGTGAGCCTCGACAAACCGCACCGCGGGATACCCGACCGCCGTGAACGATTGCTGATCTCCTCCGCGCAGAAATCGGTCGCCCCTGTAGATCAGGTCGGCATGCATCGGCGGAACGTACTGCTCGGCGGTCGCCTTCACGAAGCGTGCCAGTTCGCGCGATTGGGAATCATTTTCAGAGCCGTACAAGTTGATTGCCCGCAGCTTGGCATCAATCGGCAGCGCCTCGCTGAAGAGCCGCACATCATCGGGCGAATACTCACCATCGTGTCCGCGCGACGCCCCGATGATGTCATTGTTCAAATCACCGGCCACCCGGACGCCTCGCGCCTTTAGGACTTTGGCAAAATGATCCGATCCGAACAACCCTTGCTCTTCACCATCGAACGCCGCGAAGATGATCGTGCCGCGGAAATGATGCGATGCCATGACCCGCGCCGCCTCAACCAGCGCCGAGGTCCCCGATCCGTTATCATCTGCGCCGGGTGAATCGAGTACAGCGTCGTTGCCGTCGCTGTTGCGCGAATCGTAGTGGCTCGACATGACGTAGGTTCGGCCGTCGGAATCATCGCCTTTAAGTGTCGCGATAACACTAGAGACTTTTACCGCTCGAGGCGTTCGATCGGTTTTCGCCAGAACGTAGCTGTCCAGAGTCACGGTCATTCGACCGCCCGAGCTGCTTGCAATCGTGTTGAACTGAGCGACCAGCCAGTCGCGAGCCGCAAACACACCTCGGGATTTCGACTGCGATGTTTCAGAGAACAGATTGCGCGTTCCGAACCCCACGAGACGGCGATCGATGCTTTGTAAGGTGCCGGCCGAAACGGCAGCGACCATCCGCGCGATGAGAGGATCGGTCGGGGCCGCCGCGATTGGGTCGGGCGGCTGCGCAACGGCAACGAGCCTCAAGCTCAGCGCCATGAGAATCGGAAGCGCGAAGATACCATAGCGAACCTTCATGCGATTCGCCCTTTCACAGCGTCGCGTGGTTTTCCTTATGCGGGTTCTCGCCAACGCCGGGCAGATAGCGACCCAAAACCACCGCTGTGCCTTTGCCCGGAATGCTGTGGACGGCAAAAATGTCGGTGCATCGGAGCATGATCGGTAGACCGCGACCGCGTTCGGCCATATCATCCGGCAGAATCGCGCTAGGGTGCGGATCGGTCAGAAAACCGCGTCCCGAATCGATGACCGTCGCGATAATCTTGTCGCCTTCGATTTGGCAACGCACCTCGATCACGTCGCTGCTTCCGGAATGCTCGATCGCGTTGGCAAGCGCTTCGCCAATTGCGAAAATGAACTCGTCGAGTTCTACTCGGCCGATCCGGAATTGATTGGCGTAGCCGATGACTTCTTCCCGAACATTCCGTCCGAACCGCGCATTCGGGGGAATACGGACTTTAAGAGAGGGCCCACCTCCCTGACGGGTGCTTGCTTGCGGCCGACTCTCACTATTGGACACCATCCAGATTCTACCGCAATAGCGGAAAAACAAACCTACATCGGTAAACGACCTCGGATGGCTCAGCTTACGGCGCCGACCGGCGAAGAACTCCAAACCTACAAAGACAAAGCTCGCGACTCTCAAGTTCGAATCACCACGCCTAAAGGCGATATCGTCTTCACGTTCTATCCGGACGAAGCACCCCAACACAGCGCCGCCTTCATCAAGCTCGCGGAGAGCGGGTTTTACGACGCCCTAACCTTTCATCGGGTTGAATCGGGCTTCGTAATCCAGGGCGGCTGCCCCGAGGGCAGCGGTACCGGTGGGCCTGGGTACACCCTCGATGCCGAGTTTAACGAGCACCCGCATGTCCGCGGCACGGTCGCCATGGCTCGCTCCGCCAATCCGAATTCAGGCGGCTCGCAATTTTACATCTGTCTGGGCGACGCTCGGTTTCTAGATCGCCAATATACGGTTTTTGGCCAGACAACGCAGGGAATGGACATCGTCGATCAGATTCGGGTCGGCGATACGATGACCAAGGTCGCGATCGAGCCAATCTCCTCGGAGCCGGCTTAGAGATTCGATCCTCCGAGCGCACGGTACACGATGCTGGAGATTGCCGCGATGCCGGCATCGGCTTCGGAGTAGTTCTGCAGCGATTTGGTGTAAACGCTGATGACGTAAGGTGAATCGCCGAACGGTTCGACGATCGCGATGTCGTTGCGGCTCCCTTCGATCTCACCGCTCTTATTCGCGCACGAAATGCCGCGCGGCAGTCCGGCTGGAATCTTGCTGCGATCGGTCTGACCCAGCATAATCGCAATCATGGCGCGGCAAGCTTGGGGTGAGGCGACGGTGGAAATCTCCTCGCGCGCGCCGCGCTCGATCGCATAGAGCAACTCTCCCATGTCGCCGGGCGTCGTGACGTTGTCCATATGGTGAACGATCGCGCTATAATCCAAAAACGTGCGGGCCAAGCGGGTGCTGTGCAGTCCCGCCCGTTGCCCCACGCGGGTAATTTCGGCGGCTCCGAAGTGCCTAATCAGGGCGTTTGCAGCGCTGTTGTCGCTAACCTGAATCATCGGGCGGACGAGTTGCAGAACGGTAAATCGCTCTCCGTCGTTCGCACTCTGTAGAAAATCGGATCCGCCGATCAGGTCGCGCCGATAGGTAGGGATGCGTTCGCCGAGCGTTCCCGGTCGCCGTGCTTCAAGCATATAGGCGGTCAGCATGATCAAAAGTTTTATGGTCGAGGCAGTCGGGAACGACTCCGCAGCGTTATACGTGAAGAGCGGCGGCCCGCCGGCCATGGTGCGTGCATACACCCCGACTCTCCCGGGAATCCGAGCGATCGCGTCGCGCAGATGCAGGTGCAGATCACCGGCTCGCGCACGGGGCGGGAACGCGGCCGCCGCCAGAGTGGCGCGTAGAAATCGGCGGCGTTTCATCTAGGATCCGGTGCCTTGATAGTGCTGCAAGCCGATTCGCCAAAACGCGTACGAGATCCCGAGCCAAGCCAGGCCGACAAGCGGCGCGAGCAATCCGATCTCGGGAGAGAGGGAGAGTCCGGTTTCGGTTTTCTGCAAGAAGAAAACGGCTGGGAAATAGTTCATGAAGGCAAACGGGAAAACGAACGAGAGCACGATGCGCACCCCGCGCGTATAAATGCTGATCGGATAGCGAGTGAACTCCTGCTCGAGCGACATCACTACCCAGCGCAACGTGTCGATTCGAATGAACCAAAATGAGGCGGTCGCAACTGCCAGTGAAATACCTAAATCGATCAAGGCGCCCCCGATCACCACCAGGGGGACGAAGAGAACGAACGTCAGGTTGACCGCTACGCCGCTATACCGGGTCGCAAAGATGAAATATACGATCGCCAGGATCAGGCCGTCGGGAAAGAGCTGGGCCGGAACGGTAAGGACCTGAAAGAGCGTATCGAGCGGTCGAACAAGGAAGCGGTCGAAACGACCTTCGCGAACGTATTCGGGAACGCTGACCACATTGAAGAAGAAGGCATTGTGAAACTCATGTCCCATCATCCAGAGCGCATAGAGCAGCGACATCTGCCGGAAATCCCAACCGTTCATCGACGGGAATTGATGCAGTGTAACCCAAAGCGCGGCGAGCGCAGTACCGTGATACACGAATGTAAAGCCGAACCACATAAAAAAATTGGCGCGATATTCAATCATCGTCAGCAGATTGAGCCGCCAATACTCCAAGTAGGCCGCAAGCATCCATGAATCGTTCCGCCTTGCACATCGCGCTACCCGTCCGCGCGCCGTTTCGCCTGGATTTGACGGTCGATGCGCTTCGCCGCCTCTCGGCCAATGTGGTCGACGTGGTTACGCCGGACGGCCGTTTTTTGCGCGCCCTCTCAGACGAGCGCGGGAGCGGAGTTCTCGATATTCGGCAATCAGGTCCGGACGAGATCACCGCCGATATTACCGGGGTCGAGGCCGAGCGTTTTGTGCCGACGGTCAATCGGATGCTCGGCACCCAAGTCGATCTGCGCGCTTGGGAGCGGCGCACCCGTGAGTTCCCGTGGCTGCACGATATTGCGAAGGCATTGCGCGGCCTCAAACCGCCGCGTTATCCGAGTCTGTGGGAGGCGCTCGCGCATTCGATCGTGTTTCAGCAGATCAGTATCCATGCTGCGGCATCGATCATGCGTCGCACCGTCGAACTGCTCTCCACGCCGATTCGCTACCACGATCTGGTCCTGTATCCGTTTCCGCTGCCCGAACGACTGGATAAGGTGTCCGACGCAGACCTCCGAGCAGCCGGGCTCTCGGCTAACAAGGTCGCCCATCTGCGAAGCGCGGCGGAGGCGGTGCGTGACGGTGCGGTCGATGCGGATCACATCGAGCGGCTCGCAACGCCGCAGGCCGCCGAGTATCTGACACGAGTTCGCGGTATCGGACCTTGGAGCGCGCAGGTCGTACTGTTGCGCGGGTTCGGACGCCTGGATGCGTTCCCGCTGCGCGATTCGGGCGTCGCGCGCACGTTCAAAATGCTCTCAGGCGATCCGAATGTCGACACCGAGGGAGTACTTTTAGAGCTTGGCGACTTGCGCGGGATGCTCTACTTTCATTTGTTGCTCGGTCGCTTGCGAGGTCTCGCTCCGCAACTCTCCCCACCTGCAACCGCACCCGGGTTATGAGGAATATAGAAACCTGATGGAGGGTCGGTCTTGAGTCAAACTACAACCGAAAGTACACCTCGCGATGTCGTGAAGGTCGTGAGCGGGCAGGCCACGAGCGACGGAGCCGGGGTGCGCTTATCTCGTCTCATCGGTCAAGCTGCGCTGCCGGATCTGGACCCGTTCCTGCTGCTCGATGAGTTTCGCTCCGACGAAGCGAGCGATTATATTGGGGGATTTCCGGAGCATCCGCACCGGGGCTTTGAAACGGTCACGTACATGCTCGCCGGCAGGATGCAGCACCGCGACAACAAGGGGAACTCAGGACTGTTGAATCCGGGTAGCGTGCAGTGGATGACTGCCGGCAGCGGTATTCTGCACTCCGAGATGCCGGAGCAGGAAGACGGTTTGCTGTGGGGCTTTCAACTATGGGTCAATCTCCCGGCTAAGGACAAGCTGACCGCTCCGCGCTATCAGGACATCGCCCCGGAACGTATTCCCGAGGTTGCTCTTTCAGGCGGCCGGGTGCGCGTTTTGGCCGGACGCTTCGGCGGGATCGACGGACCCGTCCAGGCGATCGCGACCGAACCGACCTACCTTGATGTGAAACTCGATCCCGAGGCGGCCTTCGAAGCCTCGCTCTGCGCGCAGCACAACGCCTTTCTGTACGCTTACGACGGTGGACTAAGCGTCGGCGCTTCGCAGCGTGCGATTGCGCGCGGTGAATTGGCGGTGCTCGGCCACGGAGCAGCGCTCACAGCGCGGGCGGGCGGTAACGGCGCGCGTTTCATTCTGGCGGCAGGCCGCCCGTTAGGCGAACCGATGGCGCGGTACGGACCAATCGTGATGAATACGCAGGCCGAATTGCGGGAGGCCCTCGAAGATATTCGCAACGGAAACTTTTGATGTTTCGTGCCCGATGCGGCTCGATTATCCGCCTTGAATGACGACTCGGCGCGAGGCTGCGCGCCAAACCACGGCGGAGAGCGCGGCAAAGGCGCCGAGCCACAGGACTTGTATTGACAGGTAACGCGCGTAATCGACCGGCGCAATGACGCCGACGTAGATGAGCAGGGGCGTGGAGTAGATTGCGGCAAACGGCAGCGCGAAGACGATTCTTCCGAAAATACCCGGGATAAACGTGAGCGGCACGATCTGTCCGCTCAGCAGATCGGAGACCCACCGCACGATCAGCTGAACCGCGAAGGTTTCGAGCGTCCAGAACGCCACTGAGTTCATCAGAAAGTTTAGAAAGAAGTTCACCAAATATCCCAGGCCGAACGAAACGACGAATATCAGCAGCACGGCAGGTCTTGGTACGTCGATGTGCACGAGCAGCAGCGAAAAGAGCAGGCACGGCAAAATCAGCAGGGCGTGAAGCAGCGTCTGTCCGACTCCGTCGCTGAAGAAGTAGAACGGCACGCTGATCGGTTTCATAAGGTCGGTGGCGATGGTGCCCTCGCGGATCTTCTCGCGGATCATCCGGGTGCCGTCGACCTCAAGGATGAGCGACATTAGCAACGCTACCGCCGCATAGGTAATCATGGCGTGCAGCGGCAGGTTCATCGGTGCCGCGTTCTGCGCGTAGAGCGCCGTCCAGAGCGATCGCAACAGATAGACCCGCACGATCAGCGAGCCGATTTCGGTGAAGACCTCCATCCGGTAGGTCGATTCGCGCGCGAACGCTTTGCGCGCAAACTCTACATACGGCTCAAGTCGCAATCGCGCTCACTGCTGCTTCTTGGCGTTTCGCCGCATCTCGGCTTCATGAAGTTCCAGAAACATGACATCGACCACCTTTCCGACGTCCTGCGACTGAGTGGGCGGCGGTTCAGCCGGCTTGCCGGTCGGTTTTGCGGGCTGCCTCTTTACCGTTTCAACGATGATTCCGTCTTGTGCGTGGGTCTTTCGGAGAAACTTCGCGTACGCCGCCGTAGCCTTCGCGCGGACCTCCGGCTCGCTGGGCATATTAAAAACCGTCTCGAAGAACTGCAGTCGTTCGCGCAGCGCCCCGGCTTGCTCGGGCGGATAGATCACGGCCGGATTACCGAATGCGATATGCTGCATCGGAACGTGCTGGCCGCTCTTGAGATGCGTGCTCACGTGCACGATTGCGCCTAGTGCGACGCTGGTGTTCTCCTCAATCGTCGCGCCGTTAAAAACCTTAGCGCCGGTTGCGATAAAGACGCCCGGCTCCAGAGTCGCGCCGACAACGTAGGCCGTCGGCCCGATCATGCAGCTCTCGCCGATGTTCAGCGGGAATTGCATTGCCTTTCCGCCGCTGGCACGTAAGACGGCATTTTCCATTACCACGCTATTGGCGCCGAGGGTGACCGGCGCGCCCTCGCCGCTAATCACCGCGCCATGCAGGATCGCGCAGCCCTCCTCGACGGTCACATCGCCGCTGAGCACCGCGCTCGGCGCGACGTAGGCGCTGGCGTGTATCTGCGGTTTCTTCGTATTGCTGGAAACAATCATCGCGCTGCCTCTTGATAGCCGTCGGTGTAGATGCGCCGGATAATCGATTCGAGTTCCGGCTCCTCGATGGAGACGTCGGTCACTTCATAACGTTCGGTGGCCGCGCGGATC
>JBDTCU010000100.1:0-3556 GCA_039923415.1 Vulcanimicrobiaceae bacterium | reverse complement strand
ATTCTTTTACAAGTTTTTTCACGATAGAGGATGGGTGCGCGGGAGCGATGAGCCGTTCACGCGCTTATTCAATCAGGGCATGGTGCTGCGCAACGGCGAGAAGATGAGCAAGAGCCGCGGCAACGTGATCGGCATCGACGAGACCGTTGAGAAGCAGGGCGTCGATGCGATGCGCCTATTCCTGCTGTACGCAACCCCGCCCGAGGACACGATGGAGTGGACGGAAGAGGGCATAAGCGGCCGGGTACGCTTCATCAATCGCGTCTGGCGCGCTTGCGAGCCGTCGCTGGATCGTGCCGGCTCCGTCTCAATTCGAGGGGTCCCAAGCGTTGAAACGGCGGCAGAAAAGGAGCTGCTTCGGGCCGTCCATGTTGCAGTCAAATCCGCGGTCGACGAAACGCTTACGCGACGGATGCACTACAATGCGACAATTGCGAAGCTGGATGAGTATGTCAATGCACTCACCGCGCTTAGCAAAATAGCGCCCCAGAGTCCGGCGGTGCTGTACGCTGTTCACGCTCTGCCGGTAGTGATTGCTCCGTTCGCGCCGCACATCGCCGAAGAGCTGTGGGAGCAGCTGGGTCACCGCGAGTCGGTGCATCTGGAGCCGTATCTGCAGCCCGATGAGAACGCGCTCGCAGTCAAAGAGATCACACTGGTCGTGCAAGTAAACGGGAAGGTCCGCGCCCGCATCCAGGCATCGCCGCGAATCGATGAAAACGGCGCGTTGGCGCTGGCGGTAGCGCACACCGCCGTGCAAACCCAT
The DNA here is from genome assembly GCA_039923415.1 of Vulcanimicrobiaceae bacterium. Lineage (GTDB taxonomy): Bacteria > Vulcanimicrobiota > Vulcanimicrobiia > Vulcanimicrobiales > Vulcanimicrobiaceae > JALYVT01. Next base: position 2,790 of record JBDTCU010000100.1, on the reverse strand, counting down.
TTGACCGGGAAGCAGATTCGCAAGCAGATTTACGTCCCCGGAAAACTTCTGAACCTGGTGACCGGCTAAACGGATTCCGTGGCGTTCGGCCTTCGGCCGAGCCGCTCGTCCTCGCGAAAGAATTCCACGGTTTCGCGCATGCCGTCGAGCAGTTTCACCTGGGGGGTCCAACCGAGTTCGGCTTTTGCCAGCGCCGAATCGAACTGGGCATCTCGCGCATCGCCCGAGCGTTTGGGGCCCGGCGTTATCGGCGCTTCGAATCCGGTTATGTTGCACAGAGCTTTGTAAATCTGATTGACGCTTGTCCGCTCGCCGGTTCCGATGCAGAAGCAGGCCCCCGACCCGCGCTCCAATGCGAGCAGGTTCAGAGCCGCCACGTCTTTGACGAAGACATAATCGCGAGTTTGCTCGCCGTCCCAGTCGATCCGAACGCCCTGTCTACCTAAGAATTTTCCGATAAAGATGGAGATCACGCCGGCCTCGCCGTTGGGGTCCTGGCGCGGCCCATAGACGTTGCCGTAACGCAAAGCGGTAAAATCGAGCCCGTGTTCGCGCTGGTAAAAACGCAAGTAATGCTCGGCCGCCATCTTCGTAATGCCGTACGGCGACTCCGGCCGTTGCGGCGTCTGCTCGGTAATCGGCAAGCTATCCGGAGTGCCGAACGTCGCACCGCTCGAAGCAAAAGTGACTTTACGCGCGCCGGCCTTAACCGCGTTCTCCAACACGTTGAGCAATCCGACCACGTTGACCTGCGCGTCCAGAACCGGATCGCGCGAACCGATCGCGACGCTGTGCTGAGCGGCATGATGACAGACCACTTCGGGCTTGAACTCTTGAAATATGCGAGTGATGTTTTGATCTCGAATATCCATGTGAACGAAGCTCGCGCGGGCCGGCACATTGTTGCGGCGGCCGCCGCCATGCTCCCAAAGCGAATCTACCACAAGTACGTCGTGGCCGTTCGCCAAAAAGCCGTCAACGACGTGGGAACCGATGAAGCCGGCTCCTCCGGTAACGATAATGCGCAAGAAAATATTTCCTTTTCCCTAGTCGCTCGGTTGCGCCGTCGCAGATGGTTGGGCATGGGACGGGCGGCTTTCCCTCGAGTTGCAGGTGTCGCGCTTGCCGGAAGCGCGTTGGTTCAACAGATCGACACGCCGACGCGAATACTGATCCTGATCGGACTGGCGTTTATCGGCATCGATACGCTGCGCCACTCCGAGGAGAGGTCCGGCATTCGCGCGTTGCTGGCCGGCACCCTGGCGGTCGCGCTTCTCAGTGCCCGCTTGCACCAGGCATTCACACCAAGTTTTTACGAAACGCGCACCGAGCGTTTCACGGGTACCGTCATTGGCGACGTACAGACAAGCGGCGCAAGTACGACCTTTGGACTGCAGCTCGATGACGGGCCAAAAGTCCTGGTCGACGCCGGCGGTGCAGCTCCCGAGGTCGCGGCTCGAATTCGGGTGCGCGGACGGCTGGAACCCTTCGATGAGCAGCGCAATCCCGGCGAACCGAGCGAACGCGCAATTCAACAGGAGCGCGGGTATGCGGCGCGCATCGCCGCCGGCCGGATTCTGGCTCGCCTTCCTCCCGGAAAATGGTCGTTCGCGACGGCGATCGCGGGACTTCATCGATCTGCCGGTGCGACGCTTCGCACGCAGCTCCCGGAACCGTCAGCCAGTATTCTCGCCGGCGAATTATGGGGTGAGCGCGCGGCATTACCTCCCGAATTGAAAGCCGAGTTTCAAGAGACAGGGACGGTGCATGTCCTCGTTACTGCCGGCCTGCACCTAGGCGTGGTGACGCTTCTGATGTTCAGCCTGCTTGCGGCGCTGCGCGTTCCACGCACGGCGACCTGCGTACTAGTGAGCCTGACGGTTTGGGCGTATGCCGTCTTTAGCGGATTCCATTTGCCGGCGATGCGCGCGGCGATCATGGTGAGCTTTGCGCTGGCTGCGCGGGCCTATGGCGCAAAGGCGCTGAGCCTCAACGCGCTCTGTGCGGCTGCGATCATCATCGCACTTTTGCGGCCGGAGTCCGTTGTGAGTGCTTCATTTGCCTTATCCTTTTCATGCGTCGGCGCGATCTTCGCAACTCACGACGTCATCGAGCGTGGCTTAGCGCGATACGGCGAATCTCCGAAGCGATTGCGAGAAGCTGTCTCGTTAACGATTGCAACCCAGATCGGGACTTGGCCGCTGATCGCGGCAACATTTCTTGCGTTCATGCCGTATGCAGTCCTAGCCAACGTAGCGGTCGTGCCGGTGGTCGGTCTGACGATGCTGCTCGGCTTCGCGCAACTTCTATCGGCGCCGATAGCGCCGCTCGCGCAGGCGATTGCCAACTTGAACTCCTGGCTGCTTGCCTGGATGGTCGACGTGGTTCACCTGATCGCCTCGCTTCCCGGCGCGAGGATCATCATGACTCCCGCGCCCTTCTGGGCGATCGCAGGCTACGATGCGGCAATTCTGCTCGCGTTTTGGTGTCTCCGCCGAGCCCAGCCCACGGCAGCCTGCGCCCTGTTGATCTTTGCCGTCGCGCTCGTTCTTAATCCGCCGCGACCGATCGAGCATCGGCTGATCATTAGTGTGCTGGATGTCGGACAGGCCGACGGAATCGTCATTCAAACGCCCTCCGGACGCACCATCCTGGTCGACGCCGGCGGCCGTTTGGAGCGCGGCCCTCATCCAGATGGCGAATCTGCCGCCGAACATATCGGCGAGCGGATTGTCGTACCGTTCCTGATTCGCCGCGGAGTTCATCATGTCGACGCGATCTTTCTCTCGC
>JBDTCU010000099.1:0-3239 GCA_039923415.1 Vulcanimicrobiaceae bacterium | reverse complement strand
CGTGAGCGGGCGATATCCAGTGTACATCTCGACCAAAGCGAGCTTTCCGCCCGAGATCGATGCGTTGCTGGATTGTCCAATGATCGTCGACCGCTGGGTCAAACGCGGCCCGCTCTCAGGCATCCTGAGCGTTTGTTCGCAGATCGACCAGGCGCACATCGTCGTCGTTGCCGGTGATGCGCCGCTGGTTGACCGAGCCGCAATCGCCGAACTGGTCGAGCACTTCCAACCCGGTGATGAAGCGGTCGTACCGGTCAGAATCGTGGGCCGGCGCGAACGCCTCGAACCACTGATCGCACTCTACGAACGGGCGGCTTTCTCGCGCGAGGGCTGGCCGGTACTGCGTGATTCATTCGGCGCGGTAAAAGATGTGCTTGGAGCGCTCCAGACGCGACGCATCACCTTTTCGCGACCCGAGATATTCGCCAACATCAACACGCGCAGCGACTACCGCAAAGCATTTTCATTCAGTGAGGTATCAGGTTGAACATCGAGCGTTCTATCTCGGCATTTACGCGCGCGCGGCGAGTGATTGCGGGCGGCGTAAATTCGCCGGTTCGCGCGTTTAAGGCTGTCGGCGGATCTCCGGTGTTTATGAAATCCGGAGCGGGTGCAACTCTGGTCGATCTGGACGATCATCAGTATTTGGATTACGTGCTTTCGTGGGGGCCGCTGATTCTAGGGCACGCTCATCCGGCGGTCGTTAAGGCAATTCAGCTCGCCGCCGCGCGCGGCAGTTCGTTTGGCACGCCGACCGAGGCCGAGAGCGAACTCGCCGAACTCATCAGCGCGATGGTGCCCTCGATCGAGCGAATCCGTTTTACATCGAGCGGAACGGAATCAACGATGAGCGCCATTCGCTTGGCGCGAGGATTCACCGGCCGCGAGCTGATTATTAAGTTCGCCGGTTGTTACCACGGTCACGGCGATTCGTTCTTGATCGCAGCCGGAAGCGGCGCGCTTACCAACGGTGTTCCTAATTCTCCAGGCGTCACGGAAGGGACGGCACGCGATACGCTCGTGCTGCCGTACAACGACAGTGCGGCGGTGGAAGCCGCCTTCGATGCATACCGAGGTAAAATTGCCGCGCTGATCGTCGAGCCGTATCCCGGCAACATGGGACTAATCTTGCCGCAAGACGGGTATCTCAAGCGTTTGCGCGAGATCACCCAAAGCAACGACACAGTGCTGATCTTCGATGAAGTTATGACCGGGTTTAGAGTTGCGTGCGGCGGGGCGCAGGAGCGCGAGAACATTCGTCCCGATCTCACGACGCTCGGAAAAGTCATCGGCGGCGGTTTGCCGGTAGGTGCCTTCGGCGGCCGCGCCGATCTGATGCTCCAACTTTCGCCCGAAGGCCCCGTCTATCAAGCCGGGACGCTCTCCGGAAACCCGCTCGCGATGGCCGCCGGAATTGCGACGCTAAAACAGATTCAGAAGGACGCCACCCTTTACGAACGGCTTGAAATTCTCACCAAACTCCTCTCCGAAGGACTGCATGAGGTCTTTGAAAAGCACGGCGTACCCCATTTCCAAACCCGGGCCGGCTCGATGTTCTGCACCTTTTTTACCGGAGAACCGGTGGTCGACCTCAGCGGTGCGATGCGCTCGGACGCAACGTTCTATGCGAAGTACTTCCACGCAATGCTGGACCGCCGCGTCTATCTGGCCCCCTCTCAATACGAGGCCGGTTTCGTTTCGAGCGCCCATACTACAGCCGATGTCCAACTGACGATCGAGGCGGCCGACGGCGCCCTTGGCGGAATTCTTGCCCCCGCGTGAGCCGCCGTGCGATAAATCCATTAGTGCCTGCCGCGCGCTGGTACTAGGATGGTTTTAGAATAATGCCGCTGGTTTGTTTGGGCCTCTCTCACCATACTGCCCCGGTCGACGTGCGCGAACGCCACGTCTTTCCGGCTGCCAGAATGGGCGAGGCACTGACCGCACTGCGCGACTACCCGGCGGTGCGCGAAGCCGTCATGCTTTCGACCTGCGGCCGGTTGGAGATCTATGCCGAGCTGGAAGACTACGAAGCCGGCGTCGAGCAGCTCAAGGCGTTCTTGCAAAACTTCCGTCACGGCGCCGTCTCGGACATGGACTCCTACCTCTACACCCTGCTCGGCCGGCAAGCAATCGACCATTTGTTTCGAGTCAGCACCGGATTGGATTCAATGCTGGTCGGCGAAGCAGAAATCTTAGGTCAGGTCAAAGAGGCCTACATCCAGGCTCAGCACGCGCGATCGCTCGGGAAGTCACTCCATCGCTTATTTCGCGAAGCGCTCAACGCCGGAAAGTCGGCCCGCACCCAAACCCGAATCGGAGATGAGTCCAGCTCAATTGCAACCGCGGCCGTCGATCTCGCAAAATCGCGGCTTGGCGCCCTGGAACAGAAGTCGGTCGTCGTCGTCGGGGCCGGCAAGATGGCGCGCACCGCCGCTAAACGACTGCGTTCCGAAGGTGCACAGCGGTTGATTGTTACCAACCGCACGATGTCACGCGCGCAAGACCTGATCGCCGAAGTCGGTTTCGGGCACGCGGTTGAGATGCCAGGGCTCGGCAACGCCTTGGCGGCTGCCGACATCGTGCTCACCTCAACCGGCGCTTCGCATTTTATCCTGAACGCGCAAAACGTCGCCGCGGCGATGGCGGAGCGTCCGGATCGGCCGCTTTTTATTATCGACATTGCCGTTCCGCGCGACGCCGATCCACAGGTGTCACAGATTCCAAACGTGAGCGTCGTCGACATCGACGGCCTCCAGAACGTCGTTGAAGAACGGCTCGCGGTTCGCCGCGAAGCGATTCCGCAGGTCGAAGAGATCATCGACGAGTTTATCGAGCGCTTCCAGAATTGGTACCAATCCCGAGTGGCGGTCCCGGTGATCGCCTCCCTCACCCAAAAAGCCGAAACCATTCGTACCGCCGAGTTAGAGCGGCTGTTCGCGCGTTGCCCCGATCTGACTGAGCGCGAGCGCATGCTCGTGACCGGGATGTCGCTGACGATCGTTTCGAAGCTTCTGCACAGTGCCGTGACCAAGATTCGCGACAAAGCGGTCAGCAATCACGCCGAAGCGCTGACTCACGCGCGGATTTTGGATGAGTTGTTCGATCTGCACGTTGCCGAGGCGGTCGGAAACTTGATTCCCGCGGTGCGTTCGATCGATGTCGAAGAGTAATTCGACCGGGAAAGTTTCTTTAGTCGGCGCAGGCCCGGGTGATCCGGGCCTGCTGACATTAAAAGC
>JBDTCU010000098.1:0-4292 GCA_039923415.1 Vulcanimicrobiaceae bacterium | reverse complement strand
GTTCCCGCAATCTCAAAAAAACACGCATCACCATCCCAAACGGTTCGAGCGCAAACACTCTGCGCCGGCAAATGGTTCGCGCGTCCATGCATCCCGAAACTTCCATATGCATCACTGCCGGGCGGCCCGAAACTCGCTAGCCCGCAGGTCGTAAACAACCCGCCGAAAAAGTTGCGTGCAAAATCGTCACCCCGCGGCTGATAGTACTGCGGCGCGGCCAAACCGCCGGGTCCGTGCCATACCAGCGGAATCCCGCGGAACTCAGCCGCGCAGACATCCAGCGCTCGATCCGCGACGCACGTGAATGAGAGGCCGCCGCCGCTGCGAACCTCGAACGCGCGGACGCCCTGCTCGCGTCCGTCGGCGAACCGCAGCGCTCGGATCCCGCCGAGTTGCTCGGGTCGCCCGATCCGCTCGTTGAGCTCGCGCGCCGAATACCCACGTCCGAAGACTCGCGCCAATGGTCAGTACTCCCACAGTGCGGCGCGGGTCCACCCGCCGCTGCAGCCTTGCAGTTTCACCGGCGCGGTTACGAACAGACGCTTGCGTCCATCCATCACCTCGTCCGGAAAATACAGCTCCTCGACGATAAACTTTCCGTTTCCGAGCAGTATCCTATGCGGCGGACCGGAGTGGGCCGGGTCGTTGTACCCGCCCATGCTTACCGCATCGATGCCGACTCCTTTCACGCCACGATCCACGAAGAACTGAGCTGCATCGCCGCTCAAGTACACGTACTCCATCAGAAAGGCAGCCGTATTCGCGCGACGATGACCCCCGCCGGTGTTGAGCAAGACGACATCGCCCTCATCGATCCGGTCTGCCAGCGGCTCCACATCGGCCCGCTCGACCGCGCTGCCGAGCGGCTTGTGACGAAGGTCCAGAATCGCGCCTGGTCCGATGTAGGTTTCGAGAGGAACCTGATCGATCGTCATGCCGGCCTCGAAGAAGTGGTACGGCGCATCGCAGTGCGTGCCGGTGTGGGTACTGATTTGCACGATCTCTTTATTCACGCCCTGTACCGCCAGCATGTAGAACAGCCGAATCTGCGCTGGTCGCGGGTTCGTATCCGGGTACTGCGGGCAGTTGTTGAATACCGGCTGGCTCATATCGTAGATGCGTTTGGGAATCATCGCTCGCTGCTCTCCCAAATGTGCACGAATTCAAGTACGTTCTTGTCGAGTACGCGATCCAAGTCGGCCTGCCAGATCGAATCGGGCAGCGACTCGCTGGAGAAAATTTCCAGCACGTAGGGCCGTTCGTAGCCGGTCTCGCGAATCGTCTTTACGAGCGCTGCGTTGTCGATGCTGCCCTCACCCAAACTGATTCGGTCGGCGCCCGAGCGCGGGCGGTGCCAATCGCTGATCTGCACTAAGAATATCCGATCGCCGCAGGCTCGAATAACCTCGTCCAGATTCGGTGTCTGAAAGATGTTCCACGTGTCTACGCACAGGCCCAGCGCCGGGTGATCGATTGCGCGCACCAATTCGAGCGCGGCATCCAACCCCCAGAGCGAGGTGTCGGTGTTGAACAACACCGGATTGAGCGCCTCGTAGGCCAGTCGCATGTCGCGCTCTGCAGCAAACTCCGCCAGTTCCGCGAATGCGGTCAGCGCCCGCTGATAGACCATCTCGCAATTTCCGCCCGGCGCGGCACCCGTTATAACCACGAACGGCGTCTGCGCCGGAACGTGCGGCGCGATCCGCTCGATCGCCGATTTTATGTGCGCGATCCGATCCGATGGATCGCTCGGTGCGGGCGCTAGACTATCCGGAAAGAGCGAATGTACGGTCGACTGCACGGAACTCACGACCAGTCCGGCTTTGCCGATGCTCTCGAGCTGGGGCGCATAATCGTTACGGTCGAGCTTGAACTCGCAGACCTCGATCGCATCGACGCCATGGGCCGCATAGCGCTCGACGTCGCGCTCGAATGACCACGGCCAAGTTGTAAACTCGCTCACACCAAAACGATCGCCGCCGTTATTCACTCCTACACCTCCTGGCGAAGCTCTAGAACGCAAAAGCCTTTTCCGTCAAGTTGAATGGCGACGCCGCGCTTTAGCTCAGCGGTATCCGTGCTGGGCGTGTCCAGCCAATCGCCGCGCAAGCTGTTAAAGACACGGGTCGCGTACCGGCCACCGAGCTTGGTATTCAACCGCAGAGCCGTCGTGATCGTTCGGTCGGCGGTATTCCCGACGAAGATCGTCAGGTGATGGCCCTTGCGCAGCGCGATCGCGGTCGCGGCGTCTCCGCTCACGTGCACGTCGACGCTGATGTCGCTATCGTAGGCCTCGTAGGCCATTGGCTGGTCGAACCGAAAATTCGCGTACATCCTTATCTCTGGAGCGCGAACCACAAACCAGGTCAAATGCTCGCCGGCCAGCGGCAGATTGCGCACCCCCAGCCACTTCCAGCCGGCCGCTAATTTCGGGTTGACGCTGGGCGTCCCGCCTGAAAGATCGAGCCCGGCCGCGCCTTCAATCGCCGCCCACAGATAGCGTGGTGGAAACCAGGGTGAGAGCATCATGCCTTGGTTTGCCAGCGTCTCACCATGCAGCCACTCTGAAAATTGGCCCGGCACCGTGTTGTTGCGCAACGGATCCTGCGAATAGTGATGAAAACTGGTGCTCAGCGCGTACGCCATAAACCCTGGATTGAAACGCGCCGCTGCAAATGCATACCAAAACGTCACGCCGACCCACACGCCGCCCAAGAGGCCGTAGCCGTGAGTAGGCCCGTAGTTAATGTCGTTACGCGGAAGGGTGTGAATCCCGGCGTCGCTCCAGAACTCGGGAACGCTTAACCGGCTGATAATATGGGCGGCCACGTCGTCGTCCGCCACCCCGAACATCACCGGGAACACCAGGTCCGAGGTTACGTCGGTCCGCGGATTGCCGCTCAAATCGATATTCAGGTAATACAGCCCCGTCTCGGGATTAAGCAGATGCTTGTTGATCGCGCTGCGAAGTTCCGCGCCGTGCGCTTTGAATTCGGCAGCTTGGGCGTGTTTTTTCAACACTCGCGCCATGTGACCGACGGTGGTCAGCGCAGCGTAACACTCCGAGTTTACCTCGGTGGTAGCGCCCGAAAGCCGGTAATTCTGGATAACATTCCGCCAGCCTATGATCCCCCAATCCGAGGTTCCGGTCGCAGTGCACCACACCAGCCCCTGTTTGTTTCGCTGGGAGAGAATGTAGCGCGCAGCCTTGAGCGCGTGCGGATAGACGGCCTTCAAAAACGCCAGGTCGCCGGTCGTATTGTAGTGGTGCCAAAGCGCGAGAATCAACAGCGGCGTGTTATCGTTGATGTTCAGGCTGTAGTCGGCTGACTTGCCGTTTCGAATGTCGTAGTACTCGACCACCATCCCGTTTTTCTCAAGATGGGTGGCATACCACAGCAGCGATTCGCGCGCAAAATCCGGCGTTATGTAATCGGCTCCAAAGGCAAACCACGCGGTATCGCGGGCGACGCTATTGTTGGATCGGGTCGGGTCGTTCACAAAACTCCACCCGGTCTGCGCGAGCACTTCCGTCCGCAGCATGTTGGCTTTAGCCCACAGCACCCCTCGATTCACGTCCGAGTCAGGGGTTACTACCACCGCTAAGTTGAGAACCTCATCGTAGTGGGCGCGAGTGCGTTTCAAAGCACTTGTCGCGGTACGACACGATGCGTAGGTTCGCTCGGCCGAGACGCGTCCCGATATCGAAAATGATAGAAGGATCGTGAACTCCGCATAGGCGCCCGGTTTGAGCGTATGGCTCAAATGCAGCAGCCCGATCGGATCCCCTGCGTTCTTCAGGGTCTGGTTGGGCAGATCGCCCGGAAAGGTGGTTGCGCTCGATTTCCCGGTGTTGTGGGTTGTCTCGTACGACGTCGGTTCCACCGAACAGCCGAACATTCGCACGGCTTCCGGCGCGGATTCGTTCCAGGCGAGAATGGCGCGATGCTTTTTACTATATGCAGTCAGCACGTCGTGCTCGGTATTTCCGCGCAGTTGCGCCGCCGCGTACGTGCCGATCCGGACCTCTTCGTCGGTATTGTTCGTCAGTACGACCTTGTAATAGCCTGCCGGCGGATCGACCGTCTTTCCCGACGGCTTCCCGTTTAGAACGAATATCTGCTCTTCAACCATCAGGCCGTTGGCGAGTTCGAAAATATGTTCCTGATGGCCAGGATGAAGGACGAATTGACCCGGCATCGCCGGCAGCCGAATTCCGGTGCGCTCGTCCCAATGATGCAGCATCACCGTGCCGATCAGCGTTTTTCCGGCTTCGATCGAGTAAAACTTCT
>JBDTCU010000097.1:0-4368 GCA_039923415.1 Vulcanimicrobiaceae bacterium | reverse complement strand
TGGGCGCTTCAAACGACCTGAATCGAACTCATGTAGAGTACGCATTGCTGGCTAACCCACACGGAAACGGTGACGAGCAAACGCCGATTGTGGTGCTGAAGTGGCGGGCCGATGCGCGCAACCCATTGTTCGAGGTGAATGCATGAGCGCGCTTGCAGCAGCAGCAGCACTGGTCGCGCTGGGGTTTATCGCGGTCGGATTAGCCGGAAAGCCGCTGATCGCGCTCTTGGCACGGCTCCAATTCAAACAGCATGCCTACGAAGATGCGCCTGTGACCCATCAGGTCAAGAGTGGCACGCCCACCATGGGCGGTCTGCTGTTTTTGCTGGCGATCGCGATTTGGATGGTGGCCAATCGAACCCACGAACCGTTCATCTATGCGCTCGGGTTTTTAGTTCTCGCCTGCGGCGCGGTGGGCTGGCTCGACGATTATCTTTCGATTGCACGCGGCAAAAATCTCGGCCTGCGTGCGCGCACCAAGTTCTTAGCGACGGCTCTGCTCGGCATTATGTTTCTACGCTGGATCACCGATTCAACGGTCATCTTTCCGCGCGATGTGATCTTCGCAATGGGCAGCTATCAACTCATCGTGCCGCACTGGGCGTGGCTGATTCTGGGCCTGATTGCGATAACCGGAACCATTCATGCCGTCAATCTGACCGACGGCCTTGATGGTCTCGCGACCGGGACGATTATCCCGCCGCTGATCGTACTGGCCGCAATTAGCTATCAAATGCTGTTGCCTGCGGTAACCGGCGTGTTGCTGGTCGGGATCGGCGCGGCACTCGGATTCTTGCTCTATAATCGTCACCCCGCCAGGCTCTTCATGGGCGATACCGGATCGCTGGCACTCGGCGCGCTGCTCTCGGGCGCCGCGATTCTCAGCGGCGAGATGCTGCTCTTGATTCTGATCGGCGGAGTCTTCGTGGCAGAGGCACTGTCGGTGATCGTCCAAGTCACCTACTACAAACGCACCCATCGGCGCATCTTTCGAATGAGCCCACTCCACCACCATTTTGAACTCGGCGGGTGGCCGGAAACGCTTGTCACCATGCGGTTTTGGGCGGCGTCGCTGGTGCTCTCCGCACTTGGTTTGGCGGTCGTTCGATGAGCGCCGGCATGACCTTCGATCGCAGCGACACCGTCTTGGTTATTGGGTTGGGCCGAAGCGGGCAGGCGAGCGTCCAAGTGTTGCGCGACCGCGGCGCCAGCGTATTTGCGACCGACGATAAGCCGCAGAGCGAACTGGCCGAACAAATCGAGTTCCTGCTCGAGCGCGGCGCTGCATTCGCCGCCCCGGATACCCTCGCGCAGATTCTGCCGAACGTTGGTCTGGCCGTGCTTTCGCCGGGCATTCCGCTTAACAGTGCGGTCGTGCGCCGCGTCCAAGACGCAAATGTTCCGGTATTTAGCGAGGTCGAGATCGCCTATCGACTCTGTAAGGCTCCGATCGTCGCGGTTACCGGCACCAAGGGTAAATCGACGACGACCGCACTGATCGGACATCTGTTCGCTGTTGCCGGCAAGCAGGCGCGAGTTGGCGGAAATATCGGTAATCCGCTGATAGCCGAAGTGATTGGAACGACGCCGCAAGATTGGGTGATTGCCGAAGTTTCGTCGTTTCAGCTCGAGTCGATTCGCTCGTTCAAACCGCGCATCTCGATTATCTTGAATCTTTCAGCCGATCATTTGGACCGGTATTATTCGATGGAAGAGTATGCCGAGGCAAAATTTCGAATCTTCGCCAATCAGCGAGCCGACGATACCTTCATCGGCAACCTCGAAGATGAACGACTCTATGCGCTGCATTGGCAAGCCGGTGGAGTCCGAGTCTCTGCGCGTCAGCTATGGTTTACGCTCGGCGCTCGTCACGAACAGGCCACCATCTACCTGCGGGACGGCGCTATCGTTTATGCGCCGCCGACCGGCGATCCGCGCCCGCGCGTCATTATGCAGCGCAACGAAATTGGGCTGGCCGGCGAGCACAACGTGCAAAATGTGATGGCCGCGCTGCTCGCCGGGCTGACTGCCGGCCTGGACGCCGCGCGGTTGCGCGAGGGCGTGATGAGCTTTCCTGCGATGTCGCACCGGCTTCAACCGGTCGGCGAGGTCGACGGGATTCGCTTTGTCGACGATTCCAAATCCACCAACCCGGGTTCGGTCATGGCGGCGCTCCGCGCCTACGATGCTCCGTTGATTTTGATCGCTGGCGGAAAATCGAAACGAACCGACTTCTCCGAGATGGGCCGGCTGATCGGATTGCGCGCAAAGGCCTTGATCGTCATTGGGGAAGCCGGCGACCAGATCGCCGCGGCCGCCGGCGAGAAGATTGCCGTTCTCAATGCAAGTTCGATGATCGATGCCGTTCGGAAAGCGCGCGGCCTGGCGGGCGCCGGAGATATTGTGCTGCTCTCACCGGGCTGCGCGTCGTTCGATATGTTCAAGTCGGCTGAGGATCGCGGCGAACAATTTACCGCGGCGGTCGGCACGCTATGAGAAACAATGCTGCACGCATCAGCACGAAGCGGCCGGACGAACCGGCTGCGCAGCCCCGTTCGTTTGTGTCGACTCCGCCGGACACACTGTTGTTTGCGGTCACCTCAATCTTGGTCGCAATCGGGCTGATCATGATCTTCAGCGCTTCCAGCGCGATTGCGTACGCGGAGCACCACGATACGGCCTACTACGTGAAGCGCCAATTTGTGTGGCTGGTTGTGGGCCTGGTCTGCGCGTACGGAGCCTTCCGGATCGATTATCGCAAACTCAAGCAATTCGCGCCGTATGCGCTGGTACTCTGCGCGCTCAGTTTGCTCGCGGTGCTGGTTCCACACGTCGGCGTGATTGCCGGCGGATCCCGCCGTTGGATCGGCGTCGGTCCGATCTCGTTTCAACCCTCGGAGTTTGCCAAACTTGGCGTCGTAGTCTATTTGGCTGCAACGCTGAGCGCGCGAGGCGAGCGAATCACCTCACTGGGGCGGGGACTATTTCCGCTCTGTATGGCCGTCGGAATTCTAGCAGTGCTGGTGCTCAAGGAACCGGATATGGGAACCGCCAGCATCCTCGTGATTACGGCGTGCATTATGCTGTTCGCAGCCGGTGCGCGGATCGAGCACCTTGCGCTGATCGGCCTGGTAACCACCCCAATCGTCGCGCTATCGATCCTCTCGAGCGCATACAAGCGAGCGCGAATCTTCGCATTCATGAACCCTTGGAAAGATCCGCAGAATACCGGATTCCACATCGTGCAGTCACTGCTGGCGCTGGGCAGCGGCGGCTTGTTCGGCGTCGGGCTGGGCCAATCCAGCGCCAAATTTTTCTACCTTCCCGAACAGTACACCGACTTTATCTTCTCGGTTCTCGGCGAAGAATTAGGCTTAGTCGGCGCCCTGTTTGTGGTGTTGTTGTTCGTCGTATTCTCGCACCGCGCGATCAAGATCGCCCTCGGCGCCCCGGATCGCTTCGGCTTTTTCTTAGTGCTCGGCTGTACTGCAGTTGTCGCCGTTCAAGCCTTTATCAACATCGGGGTCGTTACGTCATCTTGGCCGGTTACCGGCGTCCCGCTTCCGTTCATCTCGTTCGGAGGTAGCTCGCTCATCGTCTCGCTGGTAGCCGTTGCGCTGATTATCAATGTCGGCCGGTACCGACGCGTCAATTTGCATTGAGCGTGTCGGAACGATTACGCGTAGTCTTCACCGGGGGCGGAACCGGCGGGCATCTCTATCCCGCGATTGCGATTGCGGATGCGCTTAGAGCGCGCGCGGACATTCGGTTTATCGGTACGGCCGACCGGCTTGAGGCGACGATCGTCCCGCAGGCCGGCTACCCGATTCAATTTGTGGCGGCGCGCCCGCTTTCACGCAAGCCGTCGCTTGAATCGCTGCGGATGCTCGGAACGAACCTTTCCGGTCTGGCCGCGGCGATTCGTCTGCTGCTTGCGAATCCCCCTGACCTGATCGTCGCCAGCGGCGGATATGTGTGCTTTCCGGTGGTGCTCGCTGCCCGAATGCTGCGCGCGTTGGGCCGGATTCATGCGCCAATCGCGGTTATTGAAATCAACGCGCGTCCGGGATTGACGAATCGCTTGCTGGCGCCACTGGTGGATGAAGTTTGGGGCGCGTTTGCGGATGGTGACCCGGCGTTCCGGAAAAAATACGTGCATACCGGTGTGCCGGTCCGCCGGTCGCTGCATACATTGCCGCAGCGATTTGATGCGGCTCGGAGGCTGGGGCTCGATCCGAACAGGCGCACGATCTTGGCGGTCGGCGGAAGCCAGGGCGCGCGCAAGCTCAATGAAGTCATCGCAGGCTTACTCACGCGGCGGGCCCTCCCCCCGGATTGGCAGGTCCTCCACCTGAGCGGCGAACGCGA
>JBDTCU010000096.1:0-6740 GCA_039923415.1 Vulcanimicrobiaceae bacterium | reverse complement strand
AATGATGGCTGCCAGTTCTGAAAAAGAGGTACACTACGGCAGCGTACCCCAGCATAAGGCCGAGGAAATACCGGACTGCCCATTCTAACACAGGATCATCCTTCCGTCCGCATCCCTCGAACGTGTTTACTAAAATATTCGTAAGCGGCTTCGGCCCTCAGGCCGCGGTTCACGAGAACGCTACCCTCGGATCCAACTTTCCAATGACGGGGTCCGGCGATTGTCTTAATAGGCGCCGAGAACAACTTCGGGTCCTTCGGAAACGCAACAGGTTTTGCTGTCGCCGCAGCCTTGTAACTCTACTCGCGAAATGTCACCCCAGCGAACTAAGGGGAGGGTCACCTTCCAGCTTACTGTCCACCTAAGGAGCCGGCTTTCAATACGCCCAATAAAACCATGCTCGTCCGCCGTGATCACCGAAACGAGAGTATGCAGGGGCATAAAACTTCCAAAAACTACCTCTGAGCGGTATCGCATGATCTCTACACTTTCTCAACGCCGTGCGCGTTTGTACCTGCAACTCGAGAGACAACATCGAGCAATATGTTACGGAGCCCAATAAAAGTCACTCTGTGGCCCCGTTGTGATCTCATGAACTCGCGCCAAGACCCCGAGCACTATCGGTTACCTGCGGGTCAGTAGAATCTGGATCTTGTTCATCGCGCATTCGGCTCGTCGGGGACTCCGTCAGAGACGGCGTGGCGTAGACATGCGCGATTATCGGCGGCCTTGGGGATCATGCTCGATCGCACTGACCGGTTTCAGAGGCGATCAGGTTGCGAAGTATCCCGACCACCCGATAGGTCGATGATAGCGCAAGCGCGGCCAGCCGTTAGGGGCGCTTACCGATCAACAGAGTTGCTGTCGGCTTGGCGCCTTTACGAGACAGACTCGAGTGCGTGTTCTGCATTTTCGGGAAGAATAATGCCGCTGAGCGCAAGCGGATCGTACGCGCCGACCTCCGCGAGCGCGCCGTTCTCACCGCTGCGACGCATCGCGCGAAGTGCTTCGAGGGCTTCGGGAAGCGCAAACTGCTCGCCGACATATCCTGCGACGAAACGGCCGCCGCGAATCAGCCCGCGAGCCTCCATCCGCCGCAGCGCCAGCAGCAGTTCGCGCCAAGGCGGAGCCAACGTTTCGCGCGCAATCACATCGCGGAATACAACTCCCCAGCGCGCAAGTAAACGGCGTGCAAAAGCCTCGGGTTCAATCCGTTCCGTCAACGTAGTTAGCAACGTCCAGCGGCCGCCGGACGAGCGCGGACGCGCGCGCAGACCCTTCTCTCCCAGACGTCGCTTCGCGTCGACCAGCGCACGCAAGACATCGAACCCGTCGGCAGTAACCAGTCCCGCCGCAACGAGTTGCCAAAGCGCCTCTTCGACTTCACTCGGCAACCGTTTGGTACCGCGGACGATGTCGGCGAAGAACGGCGCGCCGCGCGTGCCGATATCGGCGAGCACTTCGATCGCGGCCTGCGAGAGGCCGACGTTCGGGTCGGTTTTACTCACGACCAACTCGTTCGAATCTTCCCGCAAGAACAGCGCAACCGGCGAAAGTTTCGTTGGACGCACCCGACGGCGCGGCTTCTCTTCATCCAGCACAAGCGATGGGTGCGGTGACAACCGTCCCCACATCACATCGCCGGAATAACACAACTGATCCAGGTACTCGCGGCGATACCCGGAGATGCGTGCCGGCAGCACTTGACCCTCCCAAGCGGCCGCCGGGATTTCATACCCTTGAAGCTGACGGATGATGTGCATCGTGCCGTCGACTCCATGCAGCCTCGCGGTCGGCGTTACATGCTGCCAGCTATGCAGAAAACGCACGTACTGAGCACTGGTTACCGGTTCGATCTCGCGCCTCAATTGACCGATCGTGAGACGATGAATTCGCGCGAGTATGCGGCGATTACACCATTCTTCTTCAGCGCCGTCACGGAATCGGCCGCGCAACACTTGGCCTTGCGTTTCGAGCAGAACGAGCGCGGTTTCAATTTCGGTTGGCTCCGCGGCAAAACGCTGCGCGAGTTCGCTAACGGTTATCGGACCACTCGATTCCAGCCAGCCGCGTACTATTTCGGCAAGCGCATCTTCGCGCCGCTCCGGCAGTTGCACGACCGAAACGGCGGCGATCGGGGGTTCTAGTACGGCTTGCGAGTAAGCCGCGAGTGCGAGATCAAGTCTTTCCGCGCATGTCCAAAAACGCGCGTTATTCGCAACCAGGACGGTCGCGCGATGCTGTTCCAGCAGTTCCTGGAACCACGGCTCCCAAGCGGACACCGGCGGCAGTACAACCAGCGTCGTGAGCGCGTCATGCAGTTCGTCGGCATTGCGAACCACCGGCCACGACTCTTCGGCCACCTGCGCGATCGCTGCGCGATCCAGAATGCCTGCACCGTCGGCATCCGCGCGAACGGTGCGCCGCATCTGCACGGCACGCGTACGGCGCTCCTCAAGCGGCGCATCGTCGAGGAAGGCGTACGGGTTGGCGTTGAGTATTTCGTGGCAGAATGGTGAGGGCTCGGGCGTATCAACCGCAACGGTGCGCACTGCGCCGCTCTCGACGGCGCGTAAGACATCCACTAAGCCGGTTAGATCCATCGCTTCGTGCAGACAGTTGCCGATCGTCTCCCGAACCAGCACGTGGTCTGGAATCCGAATCGGGCCGGTCAGATTTTCAGCGCAAGCGGCTTGATCCGGAAAAACCGCGGCCAGCAAATCGTCCGAACGCATGCGCAGTAACTGCGGGGGAACTTTGTGGCCGCCGCGCATCCGCAAGATTGAGAGCGCGCGCATCGCATTCCAGCGCCAGCGCGCGGCAAACATCGGCGCATCGAGCAGCGCCTGGGTAAGTACGTATTCGACGCTGGCCGATTTTACGTACGCAAAGACCGCCTCTAGTGCAAACGCATGCTGCTCGGTGAGCGAGAGCACGATGCCGTTGTCGGTTGCGGCGGCTTGCAACTCGACGTTGAACGACCGGCAGAAACGCTTGCGCAGAGCTAAGCCCCATGCCCGATTGATGCGCGCACCGAACGGCGTATGGAGCACCAGCTGCATCCCGCCGCCTTCATCGAAAAAGCGCTCGGCGACGATCGTGCGATCGGTTGGGACGACGCCCAGGATGGCCTTTCCGGCCCGCACGTAGGCAACGGATTGTTCGGCACCGGCCCGATCGAGGCCGCACTCAGCCAGCAGCAACTCGATTGCAGCCGCATCGTCGCGTTCGTCGATGGCAGCGCGCAAGGTTGCAACCTCGCGTGAGAGCTCGACGGTCCGGCCCAGACCTTCGCCGTTCCAAAACGGAACCGAGGGCGGGGATCCATGTGCGTCTTCAACGCGGACGACGCCAGATTCGACTCGTCGAATCTTCCACGAATTGGTGCCGAGCAAAAAGATATCTCCGGCCATGCTCTCGACCGCGAAATCTTCATCCAGCGTACCGATGATCTGGCCTTCCGGTTCGACCACCACTTTGTAATTGGCAGTTTCCGGAATAGCGCCGCCCGAGGTGATCGCCGCTAAACGCGCGCCCAAACGCGCGCGCAGACGCCCGTTGACTCGATCGTAATGCAGATAGGTGCCGCTGCGGCCGCGCGAGGTCACGACGCCGTCGGCAAGCAGTGCCAGCACCTCGTCGAAATCGCTGCGCGGCAAATCGCGATACGGATGTGCGGCGCGCACCAGTGCATACAACTCCTCTACTTCCCATTCGTGCGCCGCACAGGCTGCAACGATCTGCTGTGCCAGAATGTCGAGCGGCTGGGCAGGAATCGTGAGCGCATCCATTGCTCCGCTTCGTATACCGCGCACGATTGCGGCGCATTCAAGCAGTTCGTCGCGGGTCATGGCGAAGAGCCGGCCCTCCGGTTTCGCGCCGACCCAGTGACCGGAACGGCCAACGCGCTGCAGCGCCACTCCGAATGAGCGCGGTGTGCCGACTTGCACCACCAAATCGATCGTGCCGATATCGATGCCGAGTTCCAATGAGGCCGTCGCAACGACTGCGCGCAGGTCCCCGTTCTTGAGGCGGTTCTCGGCGGCGAATCTGGCTTCGCGCGAGAGACTGCCGTGATGCGGCAACACAACTTCTTCGCCGAGCCGCTCGGTAAGCGCAAAGGTAACCCGCTCGCTCATCCGCCGCGTTCCTACAAAGATCAACGTCGTGCGATGCGCCAAAATCAGCGCGGCGATGCGATCGTAGACCTCCGCCCACATCTCGTTACTGGCGACCGGGCCGAGTTCGTCGCTTGGAACCTCGACGGCCATCGTCATTTCGCGCCGGCTGCCGACATCTACGACTTCAGCGGTCGGACTCAAGAACTGCGCGACCTCGCCGAGCGGCTCGACGGTTGCGGAGAGACCGATGCGTTGGGGCTTTTTATTACCACTCTGCTGCACCAAATGATCCAGACGCGCAAGGGTAAGCGCCAGATGCGATCCGCGTTTGCTGCCGGCGACCGCGTGAATTTCATCGACGATCAGCGTCGAGACGCTAGCAAACAACTTGCGCGATTTCTCGGCCGTTAGCAGAATATAGAGCGATTCAGGTGTGGTGACCAGAACGTGCGGCGGTTTACGCAGCATACGCTGGCGTTCGGCCGCAGTCGTATCTCCGGTGCGCACGGCGGTTCGAATTGGAGCCAACACGAGCATTTGCTCTTGGGCGCGAGCCAGCAATTCGCCGAGCGGCTTTTCTAGATTTTTGCGAACATCGTTGGTCAACGCCTTGAGCGGCGAGACATAAACGACCAGGGTCTCTTCGGGCAGATCGCCCTCCAGCGCTCGGCGCACCAACCCATCTAGGCATATCGAAAAAGCCGCCAGCGTTTTTCCCGACCCGGTCGGGGCCGAGATCAGCACATCGCGGCCTGACGAAATCAGCGGCCAGCCTTGGAGCTGCGGGTCGGTCGGCTTGCCAAAGCGGGCAGTGAACCACTCGCTAACCAGCGGGTGAAAAGATTCGATCACGACGTCTGTTTCAACCCAGAAACTCGGTCCTGGTTTTCAACGGGAGAGACTTAGTGCCCGATGGCCGCGTTCATCTGCGCGATATCGAAACTTCCAAGACCGGTCGTATAGTCGTATCTCGGCAAGGCGGTATACGCGCCGTTCGCTCCGCTGAGAATATCGTGGAACCCGCCGATCGGCTCGGTCGGCGGCGGCCCAGTGACCACAGCGCCCGCGGTCGGATTCTCGGCGTAGATTTTGTAGAACGCCGGCGCCGCGAAGCCGAGCCGATTGCCGTGCGCAGTTTGTAAGCGCGCATACACACCAGCCGAGAGCGGCGACGACAAGCTGGTTCCTCCGATGACAGTATCCGTTCCGGCAACGTACACGTCGGCACCGGTATTTGGATCGGCATCCATCGCTACATCCGGCACGCCGCGCACGCTGACCGGTAACGATGCAGATGTTGGTTGTATACCCTGCTCCCAATATGGTGAGTATTCGAATTGACTCACGCCGCCGCCGCCCGCGTTCCACGAGGCTTCGCCTTCGTAGCTTCCATCGGTATTGCTGAGCAAGGTCGTTCCGCCGACTGCGACGATGTAGGGTGAAGCGGCCGGATACTCGACCAGCGGAGCGCCGGCCGGGACGCCGTTCGGGGTACCCACCGAACAGAACGATCCGGTATCGCCGCTGGAGGCAAACATGGTTTGTCCGTGTGCGGCGCCTTCGAGCATGATCTCGTCATCGACGAGCATCGAGCCATCTAAATACGGGGCGTATTCACATTCTCCGAACGAAGAGTTTCCGATCTGCGCGACATCCTGGGTGACCCAGTGACTATATTCGAGCGCGATATCCGAGTCGGTCAGTGACGTGGTCGCGTAGATATACAGGTGCTTCACGTTGCCGGCGATCCCGGTCGATGCTTGGGTATCCAGATCCCATTCATCGTTGCCCGCAGTATCGGGACTAGGCAGGCCGACTTGCACGACGCTCGCCGGTACCTGCGGTAAGCCGAAGTTTTTCTCCGCAATTCTCAGGTCTGGAATGATTGAAGAAACATTCCCTTCGGCCATAACCGCGATGGTGCTGTTGGACCCGGTCGGCGTATTGCCGACGTCGTAGGTTTTCCAGTAAGTAGATGGGTTGTAATCCGCCCGAACGCATGGCGCCGAACCGGTTCCGCCGACGAAACATCCGGTAATCGGAGCAGCCTTCACTTTTGCGGCGGTGTTGAGCCCGAGTACTGCGAGCACTGTCCGGGAAAGGGCTTGGGGAACATATGCCGGTGCGATATTCGCAAAGACGTTTGCGCCGTTTTGACTAAACGAGTGCAGGGTGGTATCGAACGCTTTCTGCACCACTGCGGCAGTCGCGTCGGCGCTGATCAGCAGATTGTCGGGCTCGGCGCTAATATTGCTGAAACCCTGACTCTGCAGATACGCCGTCACCTCCGCTACCTGTTGAGCGGTCGGCGCGTACTCATTCATGAATGTTCCGTTATCGACGGTTTGACCGCTTGCAACCAGCGATTGCAGCTGCGAGGGATTGCGCATCTGCAGGCCCAGGCGAACGGTAAGCGGAGTCGATCCGGCCAACGCACCCAAATCGGACGCATTGGCGAGTCCGAAGGTTTGGGTGGCCGTCGTCGCCCACCCGACGGGTGCGGTTGCAACGCTTGCGACCCTGGTGGATCCGGCGCCGATCGTCTTGGACTGACCCGCGCTCGACCCGACCGGCGGAACGGCGCCGCCGTGACCCGCACATGAGGCGCTCAGCAGTCCC
>JBDTCU010000095.1:0-4906 GCA_039923415.1 Vulcanimicrobiaceae bacterium | reverse complement strand
GCCCTCGAGTCGGCCCTGGGAGGAACGAATCGCGGCTCACCGGGTAGCGGTTACCGGCGCAATCGCAAGTATCGTGGATCATTCCGCGAAAGAACCGATATGCAACGCGATACACTCGAAGTAGACGTCCTGTTCGTCGGAGCGGGTCCGGCGAGCTTAGCCGGCGCGATTCGACTCTGCCAACTCGCTAAGGAACATAACCGCGAAATCTCGGTCATGGTTATCGACAAGGGCGGCGAGATCGGCGCTCACGGAATCTCGGGCGCCGTGCTGGATCCAAAAGCGCTGGATGAACTGCTTCCGAATTGGCGTGACCTTCAGGCGCCGATTGAATCCGAAGTAACCAGCGATGCGCTCTGGTTTCTCACCAACGGCGGGAAAATTGCCGCCCCAATCGTGCCGCCGATGATGAACAACTCCGGCAAGTACGTCGCGTCACTGCAGAAGATAACCAAATGGCTCGGCGAGCAAGCCGAATCTTTGGGTGCCGATGTGTTCCCGTCGTTTCCGGGCCAAGAATTATTGTGGGACGGCGATAAAGTCGTCGGCGTGCGAATCGGTGATAAGGGCGTCGATAAAAACGGCAAACCGAAACCAAATTTCGAGCCAGGTCCGGACCTGTTCGCGAAGATCGTCATTTTAGGCGAAGGCCCGCGCGGAACGCTCACCAAACAGGCAACGCCGCGACTCGGACTCGATGACGGACGTGAACCGCAAGTCTACGCGCTCGGTGTTAAGGAATTATGGCAGTGCGCGCCCGGTACCGTAAAACCCGGCAGCGTAATCCACACCCTTGGTTTTCCGCTGCCAGCCGAAACGTTCGGCGGCGGTTTTATCTACGGCATGGCAAACGACATCTTGGATATCGGGCTTGTCGTCGGACTTGATTACGCTAATCCCACGACCGATCCGCAGAACGAGTTTCAACGTTTCAAGACTCATCCTGCGATTCGCGCAATGCTTGAAGGCGCCAAGCTGGTACGCTTCGGCGCTAAGGCGATTCCCGAGGGCGGCCTGTTTGCAATGCTGCGTCCTTACGCCGACGGCCTAATGCTGATCGGAGACTCCGGCGGATTTTTGAACGGCATGCGCCTCAAGGGCATTCACCTTGCGATGAAATCCGGCACGATGGCGGCAGAGACCGCGTTCGATGCGCTGGTTGCCGACAGATTCGATGCGGCTCAACTGAGCGCGTACGAAACCCGCTTCAAAGATTCGTGGGCGTTCAAAGAGATGCGCAGCGCGCGCAACTTCCATCAGGGTTTCGGCGGCGGGTTGATTGCCGGGATGCTGAACGTCGGGCTCGGCATGGTGACCGGCGGGCGCGGATTCGGCGTCAAAGACCGCCTCGACGGGGTCGCCGGATACCAGCGGATGAAGAAGCTTGGGTATCGACCCGCTGAAACTCCCCGCGCAAAGATCGACAATATCATCACATTCGATAAGGTGACCGATGTCTTCAATAGCGGCACGATGCACGATGAGGATCAGCCCGTGCATCTGCACGTCGCGGACACCACGATCTGCGCCGATCGATGCACGGTCGAGTACGGTAACCCCTGCCAATATTTCTGCCCCGCCCAAGTCTACGAACCGATGTTTGAAAAAACCGCTAACGGTATCGAAGGCCGGCTGCAGATCAACTTCACGAACTGCGTTCACTGCAAAACCTGCGACATCATGGACCCCTATCAAATCATCACCTGGGTCCCCCCGCAAGGCGGCGAAGGCCCCATTTACACGGGCATGTAGGGTGAGAACGAAGACTGCGTGAAAACCCACGAATATTCCAATTTTGGTGCGGCCGAGATTTTGCAGGATGGCTGAGCTTTCGGGCGATGTGGTGGTGATCGGGGCTGGACTGATCGGGCTTTCGATCGCCTTTGAGTTGGCTCAACGCGGAGCGGCGGTGCGAATTCTGGATGTGGCTGAGCCGGCGAAAGGCGCTTCGTGGGCCGGCGCTGGAATGCTCGCTCCGTTGACGGAGCAGATACCCGATGCGGCAATGCAAGCACTCTGCGAGAAGTCGCTGGTACTCTATCCGGAGTATGTTGATAAAATTCGGGCGAGCAGCAATATCGATCCCAAATTGCGCTTGGACGGAGTCCTCAGCGTAGCGTTGGATGAGGCGCAGGTGGATCGGTTAGATGTGCGCGCTGCGCAGCTTCGCGCGCAGCAGCATGCGTGCCGCCTCTACGATCGGGACGAGACGCTTGCTTTGGAACCCGCGCTTTCCGCAGCTGTGCTCGGCTCGCTGCTCGTGAGTGAGGAGGGACAGGTCGATAATCGGCGGCTCGGCCGCGCTTTGCAAGAGGCGTGTGTGCGAGAGGGCGTCACGCTTCAGGTCGGTGTAAAACACCTCAGCGTGGAGTGCGACACCCGGCGGGTGCTAGGTGTTCGTACTGACGCCGGATTTCTTCCGGCTGGCTCGATCGTGAATGCAGCTGGGGCGTGGAGCGCGCAGATAGAGGGGGTTCCCAGCGATTGCATTCCGCCGGTGCGCCCGATTAAGGGGCAGATGCTGGCGATTGAGGTTCCGAAGGGTTTTGTAGGCCATGCGTCTTGGGTGCCGGGAGCTTACATGGTACCGCGCGAGGATGGCCGACTGCTCGTAGGCGCGACGGTCGAAGACGTTGGTTTCGATACGCGCGTTTCCGGGGATGGGTTGCGCAAGCTGCTCGATAGTGTGCTGGATGCTGCGCCTGCTTTGGGTTCGTTTAGCGTCAGTGAAACCTGGGCCGGACTGCGCCCCGGGACGCCGGACGAGAGGCCATTCCTAGGCGCCACGCCGCTCGGCGGATATTTTCTGGCAACCGGGCACTATCGCAACGGAATATTGCTTGCGCCGGTAACCGCTCGCTATGTGGCCGATGCGATTGAGGGGAAGAAGCATTCGACCGCATTTTCAATCGATCGCGACAATGGATAACGGCGTGGTAAAAGTTTCGGTTAATGGAGAAGAACGCGAGTTGCAGGCGGGAATGACGGTAGCGCAGTTGTTGGAGTTGCTGAGCGCGCCGGAGACCGGGATAGCGGTGGCTAAGAACGATCGAGTCGTTCCGCGATCGG
The DNA here is from genome assembly GCA_039923415.1 of Vulcanimicrobiaceae bacterium. GTDB lineage: Bacteria > Vulcanimicrobiota > Vulcanimicrobiia > Vulcanimicrobiales > Vulcanimicrobiaceae > JALYVT01. Next base: position 1,837 of record JBDTCU010000095.1, on the reverse strand, counting down.
CGTTCGGGGAGGAACCGATCGTCTACGGCGACCGGATCGAGATCATTCGGGCCGTGGCGGGCGGATAGGGAAAACACGATGACGGATATACTCAAAATAGGCAGACACGAATGGACTTCTCGGCTCATCGTTGGGACGGGGAAATATCCGTCGATCGAGATTATGCAAGGCGCGCACGATGCAAGCGGAACGCAGATGGTAACGGTCGCGATTCGCCGGATCCATCTCGATGACCCCAGCGGAAAAACGATGCTGGACCATCTGGATCGCAAGAAATACACAAGTCTACCGAACACCGCCGGCTGTTTCACCGCCAAAGACGCGATTCTTACGGCACAGCTCGCGCGTGAAGCGCTCGAGACCGATCTGATCAAGCTCGAAGTTATCGGCGATCCGAAGACGCTCTATCCGGATACTACCGAAACGATTATCGCCGCGCAAGCGCTCGTCAAGGACGGCTTTACGGTACTGCCCTACATTGTGGACGATCCGATCGCGTGCAAGCACCTCGAGGCAGTAGGGTGTGCGGCTGTGATGCCGCTTGCGGCGCCGATTGGCAGCGGCCTGGGCGTTTGCAATCCCTATTCGATTGGGATCATCAAGGAACAGGCCGGCGTTCCCGTCATTGTGGACGCCGGGGTCGGCACTGCATCGGATGCCGCAATCGCGATGGAGATCGGCGTCGACGCGCTTCTGATGAATACCGGGATCGCGGCTTCCCGCGATCCGATCGGTATGGCGAAGGCGATGAAGTACGCCGTGATCGCCGGTCGTCTGGCGTTTCTCGCGGGTCGGATGCCCAAACGGCTGTATGCCGATGCTTCCAGTCCGAAGCACGATCTGATTGCGGGAAAGCCGTAGTGCGCGAGATCGATGTCGAGGAGTTAGCCCAGTGGCGAACCTCGCGCAAACCGTTCGTCCTGCTAGATGTCCGCGAGCCCGGTGAGATCGCGGCCGCATCGCTCTCCGGCTCGCTGCACATTCCCATGAGGGAAATTCGGGTGCGCGCGCACGAGCTTGAGAAAACAGCTGAAATTGCCGTGCTGTGTCATCACGGCGGCCGCAGTGCGCACGTTGCCCAACTGCTGGAGATGCTGGGTTTCGGGCATGTTTACAATATCGACGGCGGTATCAACGCTTACTCGGAACGGATCGACTCGAGCGTTCCAATCTATTAGTCGCGATGACGAACCAATGAACGCTGCCGGAGAGCGGGTTATGTTGATGTGCCCAATCTCCGGCAACCTGATCGACGTCCGTCCGGCTTAGTTCATCGATGGCAAAGTTGTGCAGAAGCGCGCGAACTTGAGGTTCATCTAAGAAGAGGTGCGGCACGCCGGCTTCGTCCCCGCTCTCCGGCGCAAACGTATCCGGTTCGATTCGTGCACCGATGCCGAAACGCGCATCCCGTTTGGAACCGAAGGTCGCATATAATCGGCCCCCGGCGCGCAGTACGCGCGCAACTTCGGCTAGCGTGACCGAGATCTCGGCGCTAGTGCCATGCAGTAATCCGTGTGTGCTGATGACGGCCTCAAACGATCCGGTCTCAGCCGGAATCCGGGAATAGTCGGAGGTATCCAGCGAAGTGACCCGCAGATCCGCTGCCTGCAGGGCTCGAAGGTTGCGCCCGCTTCCTGTCCCCAGTTCGAGCACGGTACCGCCATTCACGCGTTCGATCAATGCGATCGCTAACGGGTGGGGTGGCCGGATGTCCCGTTGCTCGGGCGGCGAAGTTGGCGACATGAGCGAGCTGTTCGACGCTTGGGCATAATGTCGATTTCCATCGGGCAGGCAGGGAAGTTGCTCCCAATTCGCGATTTTTCCAACATGAAAGCCG
>JBDTCU010000094.1:0-3647 GCA_039923415.1 Vulcanimicrobiaceae bacterium | reverse complement strand
TTGCGAGGTCTGCAGCCGAGCGATTCGACTGGAAAGTCCGATGCTGGCCTCATTAACGAAGTAGGCGCCGTTCACTCGCGCAATGTCGATAGTCCTCACGTTGCCGGCGGCAATCCGGGCTGCGGCTTCTTCGATTTCAAGCGGAACCTCCAGCGTTCTGGCTAGATCGTTGAACGTGCCTAGCGGAATGATGCCGAGCGGAAGTTTGCTTTCCAATAAGCCCGGAATCATCGAAATCACGGTTCCGTCGCCGCCGCCGACGATCACGCAATCGATCCGATCCCGAAACTCACGCATTGCGGCAGCCGCGCCGGAAGCATCCGCAACGCTTGCTTCCACGGTCTCCATGCCAAGCTCGGCCAGCACTTGACGGATCCGTTCGAGGCCGGCAAGCCCGCGTCGAGACTGGGAATTGACGATCAAAAGGGCTCGCATCCCATTCCTTTTCCCCACAGTTCGGCGCTTCATGCAGAGATGATTCGAATTGCCGATACTCTGAATATATGACGCCGTCGTTATTCAGCTTGCTGCCCCTCGGGGTGGGGATTGCAGTCGGGATACTCGGCGCGCTCCTCGTCACCACGCTCGTACGCCGTAATCGCCCGAGTTTGGGACGGATGCTTTTTCGCGATAACCCGACTCCGATGTGGATATTCGACGTTCAGACGCTGGCGTTCTTGGCGGTCAACGACGCGGCCATCGTTTACTATGGATTCTCGCGCAACGAGTTTCTCCGCATGCGGATTACGGATATTCGACCCCTTGAGGATGTTGCAAGCTTTGTCGCAATGATCGACGAGCTGCCGCCCGTCAGGGCTACTCCGGCGCCGTTCCGTCACCGCATTAAAGACGGAACGGTCATTCAAGTTGAGACCATTTCGCACGCCGTCACCTATGCAGCCCGCGACGCCAGAATCGTCAGCGCCAGCGATGTGACGCGGCGAGTCGAAGCCGAGGAGTCGCTGCGAGAGAGCGAGGCGTCACTAGCACTGGCGCAGCAGATCGCGCACGTCGGAAGCTTCACCCACGACATGAACACCGGCGAACATGTCTGGTCGACCGAATTGTATTCGATTGTCGGTGCGGCGCCCGGCTCGTTCGACAACTCGTCCGGACTGTGGCCGTTTGACCATCCAGACGATGCCGCTCGAGTTCAGCGAGAAGTCTCGGTCGCGCGCAGCGCGCATCGAAGCTACAATATCGACCATCGAATCGTGCGCAGTGACGGAGCCATACGTCACGTGCAAGAACAGGCTCGCTGGACCTATGACGGCGCCGGGAACGAAGTAGTTCATATCGGAACCGTCCTCGATATCACCGAGCGCAAAGCTGCCGAAACCGCGCTCGAGCATTTGGCGTACCACGATTCACTGACCGGATTGTCGAATCGTGCACGCTTGGCCGAGGAGTTTGAAGAGCTCCTCGCAGCAACCTCCGGCGACGCGCTTACCGCAGTACTCTTCATCGACCTGGATCGGTTTAAACTCGTCAACGACACCCTGGGCCACCGGGTGGGCGACGAGGTCTTGGTCGAGATCGGCAAGCGTTTGCGGGCCCGTTTGAAGACCGGCGATCTCGTGGCCAGGCCGGGTGGAGACGAGTTTATCGTCGTACTGGCGGGCGTTCGCGATAAAATGGAAGTCTCGCAACGCGCCAAAGAGCTGCTCGATGCGTTCACCGCTCCGTTTCAAATCGCCGAACACGATCACTTCGTCTCGGCCAGCATCGGCGCGAGCATCTATCCGCTCGATGGCCGTAAGGTCGACACCCTCCTGCAGAGCGCCGATGCGGCGATGTACGCGGCCAAGCACCGCGGAGGAAACAATTTCCACTTTTACACGGCAAGTCTCCAGTATGCTGCCGCGCGCCGGTTCCGCTTGGAAAATGCACTGCATCGGGCGCTCGAGCGCAATGAGTTTACGATGTATTATCAGCCGGTCCTCAACGTCGCGAGCGGACGCATCGTCGCGACCGAGGCTCTCTTACGCTGGAACGATCCCGAACTTGGCATGACGCTGCCGGGCGATTTTATTCCGTTCGCTGAAGAGAGCGGGTTGGTCGTGCAGATCGGCGAGTGGGTCTTCCGTCAAAGTATCGCGCAAGCAAAGCTCTGGAGCGCGGCCGGAAACCCGATGCGCGTTTGGATAAACGTTTCGGCCAGCCAATTGCAGAGTGCCGGATTGGTGAGCGCATTGCGTGAAAGGCTGATTAGCGCCGAGCTCGATCCGGCGCTGATTGGTTTGGAACTGACCGAAGGCACCTTCATTAATGCAGGCCAAGAGACTCTAGCAACTCTGCATCAACTCAAAGCTCTGGGCGTGTTGCTGGCCCTGGACGATTTCGGCGTGAAGTACTCCTCGCTCGACTATCTGCGACGCTTACCGATCGACGTTCTTAAGATCGACCGCTCGTTTCTGCAAGACGTCATTCGCGACAAGTTTCATCAATCGATCGTCCGCGCGATCATCGGAATCGCGCACGATGTCGGCTTTTCGGTCACCGCCGAAGGGGTCGAGACCCAAGAGCAGTTGGCGTTTCTCTCCCGGCTCGGATGCGACGACTGGCAGGGGTATTTCTACAGCGAAGCCCGGCCGCCCGAGGACGTGACTCGCTTGCTGCGCGCAAAGGAGTCCATATTGCCTTTCGCAGCAAACTATTAGGCCACATTGGGCGTTCCCATAGAGGAGGTACTGTATGAAAAAGCTAGCGTTGGTTTTCTGTCTTTCGTTAGGATTAGGGCTGCTGGCCGTCGATGCGTCGCCCTCACCCGCGCCGCCCGCTCAGATCGTCCACATGAAAAACTTCGCATTCACCCCCGCCAAAGTGACAGTCCACGTCGGAGAGACGGTCGAGTGGATCAACGATGACAGCGCCCAGCATTCAACCACCGAAAACAGCAAGGCCTGGGATTCCGGTGAACTCTCGCAAGGCCAAAGCTGGTCGCACACGTTTGAGAAGGCCGGGGTCTACCGCTATTATTGCGACGATCACGCATTCATGAAGGCCGAGGTTGACGTCACGACCTAACCACGTTCATCTTACCGCGGCTCGTTTCGGAGTCGGGCGCTGTATCCGGTTAACGAATGTATCGAACGTCTCATGCAACGCTCCTTTGAGTTTACGTGAGTACTCCACGCGCCCGCTCAACGCGGAGGCGACCAGCGAGCGCACGTGTTCGCGATCGAGTGGGCCAAGCCGAATGCGGCTCGCACCCGTTCTTGTCAGCCTTCCGATAAAGGACGCTATGTTCGGCATTGCAGAGCATCGCTTCTACAGGTGAGCAGCAGTTGGATGCGCGCATTGCGAACGCTATGGCAAAGATGCTGAACGAGGTCGATGGTGGCATCATCAGCCCACTGCACGTCTTCGATGACCAAGATCAGCGGGCGGCGACCCGCATATTTCTGCAACGCGGCGGCAATCGAAGAGAAATGAGCAAGCTTGTCTTCCGCAGTGGCGTCGCGCCCGTTAACCGCTGGCGTAGCGGGCCATTGCAATCCGATTTGCCCGAAAATTTCGCTAAACGGCAGATACGGCGCTCGCACATACTCCAGGCAATAGCCGATGCCGAAGCCTGCTTCGGATCCAACCGATCTGCGGAACTCCTCGATGAGCCGGGTCTTGCCGATGCCGCCCTCTCCCTCGAG
>JBDTCU010000093.1:0-4651 GCA_039923415.1 Vulcanimicrobiaceae bacterium | reverse complement strand
TTCTTCTTTTTCCAAAATGAGAACATCGGCTGCCAAGGCCGTTAAGAGCGGCAGGCTTCACCTCCTGCTGCGCCCGAAACCAGAGGAGTGCTCCAACAGCGACTGATAGACGCGCTCGGGCCCGACGCGGTGAAAACTTCCCCCGAGGATCTGGCAGTGTATGCCTTCGACGCCTATTCGGAGGGGCAACTTCCGACGGCCGTCGTGCTGCCCTCCAGTACGCGCGAGGTTTGCGCCGCGGTGAAAATAGCCAAGGACTGCGGCGAGCCGATCGTCCCACGCGGTGTCGGCACCGGACTATGCGGCGGTGCGGTTCCGGCCAAAGGCGGGGTCGTCATCTCGTTCACGCGGATGAACCGGATTCTCGAACTTGACGTACGCAATCGACGCGCACGAGTGCAGCCCGGCCTCATCAATCTTGAACTCTCTAAGCAGATCGCCGGAACCGGGCTCTTCTACGCGCCCGATCCATCCTCGCAGAAGACGTGCACGATCGGCGGGAATGTCGGCACCAACGCCGGCGGTCCGCACTGCCTCTCCTACGGAACCACTGTCAATCATATTCTGGGACTCGAGGTCGTCGACGAGGCCGGCGAGGTCTATACCACCTCCGTTGAGGATTCGGGATACGATCTGACCGGAACCATGGTGGGAAGTGAAGGCACGCTCGGGATTGTTTGTTCGATCACTGTTCGGTTATTGCGAATGCCGGAGGCCGTTCGCGTTTGGGTTGCGGCCTTTCCGGATGTCGAGTCAGCCTCGGAGTGCGTCTCGGCGATTATTGGCGCCGGAATCGTCCCAACGGCGCTTGAAATCATGGACGCGATGATCGTGCAGGCCGTCGAAGCCGCCTTTGGAGGCGGGTACCCAACCGATGCGGGCGCCGTCCTCTTGATCGAGAGCGCCGGATTCGAAGACGATATGAACGCGACTGAAGCCGCGATCCAGAGAATCGCACAGGCACACGGCGCGATTTCGTGGCGCGGCGCTCGGTCGATCTCGGAGCGCGAAACGCTGTGGGCTGGGCGAAAAGGCGCGATGGGCGCGATCGGACGATTTGCCCCCAACTACTACATTCAAGACGTCGTCGTACCGCGCACCAAGCTGCCGCAGATGCTGCATTTCGTTGAAGATACTGCGAAGTCGCACGGACTACTGGTCGGCAACGTCTTTCACGCGGGCGACGGAAACCTGCATCCGCTCCTGATGTACGATCGGCGTCAACCCAAACAAATCGCGGCGGTCATCGACGCCGGCAACGACATCCTCACAACCTGCGTCGATCTCGGCGGCACGATTAGTGGCGAACACGGCATCGGCATCGAGAAACGCGAGACGTTAACGAGGGTATTCAGTACTGCCGATCTGGCGGCGATGATTCATCTGCGCGAAGTATTTGATCCGCACCGGAATTTCAACCCGGAGAAAATCTTTCCAGCCAGTGTCGGCTGCGCCGAGGCACGATGATAGAGAGTAAGGCAAAACGCCACCTTACTCCTAAGAGCGTTGATGAATTGGCCGCACTCGTCGGCGCGTGCGATACTGCGCGCGAAACGATTGCAATTGAAGGCGGCAAGACTCTGCACGGGTTCGGGTTTCCCGCTCACGGCGACCTCACGCTGTCGACCACGGGGCTGAACGAAATCGTCGCTTACGAGTTCGCCGACCTCACAATCGCGGCCCAAGCCGGAATGACGGTTGCAGATTTTTCGCACCGTTTAGCCGAACGCGGACAATTCGTTCCGATCGATGCGCCGCTGCGCACATCGGCTACCCTGGGTGGGACGTTGGCGAGCGGCTGGCTCGGCCCACGCCGACATCTCTTTGGGCGCCCGCGCGATTATCTGATTGGTTCACAAGTCGTCTTGGCAAGCGGAGCAACGGTTAGCGCTGGCGGGATGGTGGTGAAAAACGTTACCGGATACGATATGAGCAAACTCTATACAGGCGCGTTCGGGACGCTCGGAATCTTCACCCAACTCAACTTCAAGACACTGCCGAAACCGGCCCAAGCACGGGCGCTGATCGCAACACTACCCGAGCGCACTCGGAGCCGCGCGATCGAGCAACTAGCAGTTTTGGAGATCCCGCCATCAGCGGCGCTCTGCATCGAGGGTTTTCGGAAATCGATCGACGGCCAGGATGGCATAGACGGCCGGCTCTTCGTGCTGTTCGAGGGGTCGTCACATTTGATTGACCGCGCAACCCGCAATTTGCGCTCCGCACTCGGCAAAGCCGGGATTCCGGAGGCCACGATCATCGACACGGGTGCGAACGAATCATTCGAACGGGTTGTCGACAGCTATGTCGCGAATGTCGGCGAACGTTCGATGGCCTATCGCGAATTGGGACTTCCCGAAACTGTTCAAAACCGCGCGCTGGGGTTACGGGACCTCGCCCATCGACACGAACTCTTCACCGACCTTTTGATCGATGTGATGAACGGCGATGTTGTCCTGCGCGTGAGCGAGCGCGATTCGCGCGCCTTCGCCGGAAAAATCGAGCTCTTCGACGATGAGCTGCATCGGCTGGCACCTAGTGCCGCAATCGTCGCCGGTGAAAGCGGTTTGCGAAACGGATTGAATGTCTGGGGTGAGCTTCCAAATGCCATCGACAAAATGCGTGCGCTCAAACGACAGTTCGATCCTAACGGCACGCTGAACCCCGGCCGCTTTATCGTAAGCCTGTGAGTGTTTGACGAAATTCGCTGGGCGGTGGGCCACGTTCTGACCAGCCCGGCTCGGTTGCGCGTTCTCTTGACGTTAGGACCCGGCGGGATCGCTGCGCTGACCCGATTTCTGAGGCGGGTTGTGCCGCAGGCGGCCTCCGAGCTGCACCTCATCGCAGTGCAGGCGGCCGAGATTCCAGACCCTCGTTTGCGAACCGAAGCGCTCGCAGGCACAGGCGAAAAAGCCTATCACGTTGCCGGCGCCGCAATCTTGGCAACCTTTCTGCCGCCGGCCGCCGCTGCGCAGTATATTCGGATCGTGACGCCGCTGGAAACGATTTACGATTTTCTCGACAACCTTTGCGACCGCCATCCAGACGTATCGATCGCCGCGTATCCGGTGCTCCATCAGGCGCTATCCGATGCGCTAAACCCACAAGGCGATCTGCATGACTATTATGCGGCCGGCCCAAGCGGAAACGACGGCGGCTATCTGCGCGGACTGGTCGAGCAAACCCGCCGCGAACTTCGCAAGCTAGCCGATTACCAGACTCTCCTGCCAATCTTTGCCGAGGCGGCCGCCTTCTACACCGATCTGCAAACCTACAAGCACCTCCCGCCGCACGAGCGCGAACGCGCCTGCATTGACTGGTACGAGCGCAATCAGATCCGCTTCGGCGATCTGCGGTGGTGGGAATTCGCGTGCGCGGCCGGCTCTCAATTTCAGGTGTATGCGCCGCTCTATCTGGCGTTCAGCGGTCATTTCAACCAGCTTGATACCGCGTATGCGGCGTATTTTCCGCCCGTGTCGGCACTTCACGTGCTGCTCGATTACTTCATCGATCAATCCGAGGATCGCGAACACGGCGAACTGAACTTCATCGATTGTTACCTGAGTTTCGATGAGATGCTGGGTCGCGTCCGATATCTGTGCACATCAGCCCAATCCGGGTTTTCCAAACTCCCGCATCCGAAAGATCACCGATTCGTGCTCTCAGTCATGGGGCTGTTCTATCTCACCCATCCGAAGGTGTACGCGCAGGGATTAGACCCGCAAGCCCGCGCCCTGCTCGGCGCGCTCAACTCCTAGGCGGTCGCCTTAGCCAGCCGCGTGTGTTCGATCGGGAACTCCATGGCTTCGAGATATTTTTCGGCGTCCATCGCGGCCCGGCAACCGGAGCCCGCAGCCGTCACCGCTTGTTTGTAGCGCATATCGTACACGTCGCCGGCAACGAACACGCCCTCGATATTGGTCATCGTTCCGTCGTCGGAGCGAATGTATCCGGTTCCGTCCAGCGTGATCTGGTCCTTAAATAGCCCCGTGTTTGGATCGTGCCCGATCGCGATAAACATGGCGTCAGCGTCGAAGTCGAAACGACTGCCGTCGCTCGGGTTGTGCAAGCGCAGTCCGGTCATGTGCGTATCCCCGAGCACTTCTTCAACCACCGTGTTCCAGATGAAATCGATCTTCTCATGCGCCAGCGCACGGTCGCTCATGATCTTGCTCGCGCGCAGGCTATCTCGACGATGAATTACCGTCACTTTGTGTCCGAAACGAGTCAGGAAGAGCGCCTCTTCCATCGCCGAATCACCGCCGCCGATCACCACGATATGCTTGTTCTTGAAAAACGCACCATCGCAGGTGGCGCAGGTGGAAACGCCGCGGCCTCGCAACTTCTCTTCTCCGGGAATATTCAGCCAGCGGGCATTGGCTCCGGTTGCGATGATAACTGTTTTGGCATGATATTCATCGTCGGAGGTACGCACGACGAGCGGCCGGCTGCCGAAATCCACACTTGTAACATCCACGTTTTCGATCCGAGCACCAAAACGCTCGGCCTGTTCGCGGAACGCGGTCATCAGCTCCGGGCCCATAATGCCCTGCGCGAATCCGGGGTAGTTCTCGACCTCGGTCGTTAGCATAAGCTGGCCGCCGTACATGCCGCCGGCCAGCACTAGCGGGTTCAGATTGGCCCGAGCGGC
>JBDTCU010000092.1:0-4788 GCA_039923415.1 Vulcanimicrobiaceae bacterium | reverse complement strand
TCAGAAGACGGCCTGGTTTGCTCGGGTCAAACATCCGACGGCCGCACAAGTCGAGATTCGTCTGGGCCAGCTCTCAGTCGCCTCGAAGATGACCGTACTTGAATCGGACGCGATCAAGCGGCTCACGCTCCGAATCCTCAATATTCGGCATTTGGAAGCCGCCACTAGGACCCGGCTGATGGCGCAGATCCCGTCGATCGATCCGGTCGTGGGAGCGGCGATAGTCGGGTGCTATTGTTACCGGACGTATCCGGATAGCGAGTTTCACCCGGGTGTGGATTTGAGCGCCGATTACGGCCGAACCGTGCGTGCGGCCGCCGCCGGTATCGTTGCCAGCAGTGACTGGGACGGCGGATACGGGCTAAAGGTCGATATCGATCACGGCAACGGCTATCACACCTGGTACGCCCACCTCGCCAGCACGAAAGTGCACCCCGGCGACCGCGTGTTCAAGGGCGAACCGATCGCACTCGTGGGCTCTACGGGTTTTTCAACCGGACCCCATTTGCACTATCAAGTGATGCTCAACGGCAGTCCAACCGACCCGACACCCTATCTCAGTGGAGTTCCGCCGAAAGTTTTAGCGTCGCTTCCATAGAATCGACGACAGCGTGAACGCTGCTCTCTGCAATATTCTCCCCGCCCTTTCGACGGTGATCTGGATTTACACGATCATCATGATCGCCTACGCGGTGGTTTCGTGGATTCCCGATATTCGCGGGCGTTGGACCGAGTATCTGGCGATGCTGGTCGAGCCCGTGCTGGCACCCGTCCGCCGGATCATTCCGTCGATCGGCGGACTGGATCTCTCGTTTCTGGTCGTGATTATCTTGCTCAACGTCCTGCGTGGGTATCTGGCTAACTATAGCGCCGGCGCCTGCTATTTCTAAAGAATCCGCCGTGAGCGCGAAGGCCGACCCGCATTCCCGCATAGAGATCGCGACCAACGTCCGCAACTTCTGCATTATCGCTCACATCGACCACGGAAAGACGACCCTATCAGATCGTCTGCTCGAGGTCACCCAGACCATCCAGATGCGCGACATGGAAGAGCAGATGCTCGACACGATGGACCTCGAGCGCGAACGCGGGATTACGATTAAGGCGCACCCCGTGACCCTGAATTATAAGGCGCGCAACAGTGAAATCTACCAGCTCAACTTGATCGACACTCCGGGGCATGTCGACTTCTCATATGAAGTCTCGCGTTCGCTGGCGGCTTGCGAGGGGGCGATTTTGATCATCGACGCCGCGCAGGGAATCGAAGCCCAAACCCTGGCGAACTATCATTTGGCGCTCGAACACAATTTGACCATCATCCCGGTCATCAACAAGATCGATCTGCCCTCGGCCGACCCGGACCGAGTCAAAGGGGAGATTGAAGAGTTGCTGATCATCGACAAAGACGACTGCATCCTAGCAAGCGCCAAAGCGGGCATCGGCATAGAGGATATTCTTGAGGCGATCGTTGCTCGCATACCCCCACCGAAGGGGACGCGGGATCGGCTTCGTGCCTTGGTGTTTGACGCGCAGTTCGACTCCTATCGCGGTGTCGTCTCATACGTTCGGGTTGTCGACGGCGAGTTGTGTTCGGGATCGAAGTTCATGTCGATGGCCCACGAACGCAGTTATGACTGCACCGAGGTTGGGGTGTTCAGCCCGAAGATGCGGGCCACCAAAAAGCTGGAAGTCGGCGCGGTCGGCTATGTGATCGCCAACGTAAAGTCGCTCGGTGACATCGATGTCGGCGACACGATTACGGAGACTAATCATCCGGCCCACGTTCCCCTGACCGGATATCGCAAAGTCGTACCGATGGTCTACTGCGGACTCTACCCCAACGAGGGAGCCGAGTACGGTGAGTTGCGCGATGCGCTCGAAAAGCTCAAACTCAACGATTCATCACTGCTCTATGAGCCGGAAACCTCGGTCGCGCTGGGTTTCGGCTTCCGCTGCGGATTTCTCGGGCTCTTGCACATGGAGATCGTTCAGGAACGCCTCGAACGTACCTACGATCTCGATTTGATTGCGACCTCGCCGTCGGTGGTTTTTCAAGTGACGCGCACCGACGGCAGCGTCGAGATTATTGACAACCCCTCCAAATTGCCGGCCTCGACGCATATTCGGCTGATCGAAGAACCATACGTGAAGGCGACGATCATGACGCCACCCGATTATGTCGGTCCGATTATGGAGCTGACCCAAAACCGGCGCGGAACGCTTGCCAATATGGAGTATCTGCACGACGGGCGGGTTATCATGACCTACGAGATGCCGCTGATCGAAATCATCGTCGATTTCTTCGACCGGCTCAAGTCGAGTACCAAAGGGTACGCCTCACTCGACTATGAAGTGATCGGCTACCGCGAAGGTGATCTAGTTAAGCTTGAAATCTTACTAAACGCCGAACCAGTCGACGCACTATCGTTCATCGTTGCGCGCGACAAGGCCGCAATGCGCGGCCGCGCCCTAGCCGAGAAGCTTAAGGAGCTGATTCCGCGGCAGATGTTTGACGTGCCGATTCAGGCTGCCATCGGCGGTAAGGTCGTCGCGCGCGAAACGGTCAGCGCGATGCGAAAGAATGTCCTAGCCAAATGTTACGGTGGTGACATTACGCGCAAGCGAAAATTGCTTGAGAAGCAGAAGGTCGGAAAAGAACGTATGAAGCGAGTCGGCAGAGTGGATCTTCCACAGGAAGCGTTCATGGCCGTTCTGCGCCTAGAGGACTGATCGAGTACGAATGCTCACTTATGCCGCAACCAAAAACCTCGGAAAGCTCGACGAACTACGGGCGATCCTGGCGGGTTCCCGACTCGATCTTGCGGTCTATCCCGAGTACGCCGACGTGGAAGAAGGCTGCGAGAGCTACCGCGAAAATGCGCTGATCAAAGCAAGGGCATTGTTCGATCAGTTGCGCGTTGCGGGGATTCGCGCGGCCGTATTAGCCGACGATTCGGGGCTCGAGGTCGACGCGCTGGGGAGCCGTCCCGGCGTCCTGTCGGCGCGCTACGGCGGAACTGCGATTACGTGGTCCCAGCGCCGCAAGAAGCTGTTGGCGGAGATGCAGTCCGTTCCGGACGAACTGCGCGGCGCAAAATTCGTCAGCGCAATCGCGTTGTTTTTGCCGGACTGCATCCTTGTTGAGGGCTACGGCGAGGTTTGCGGATCGATCGCGCGCGCAGAAGAAGGCCGCTTTGGATTTGGCTACGATTCCGTGTTTTTCTTTCCGCCGGTTCAGAAAATGTTCGCGCAACTCTCCGACCATGAAAAGAACCGCATAAGCCACCGCCGCAACGCGGCCGCCGCACTGCTTGCGGCGCTGCCCGAGCATGACTGAATCGCTGATCCTGCCGGCGGGTCAGGATGATCTTGCGCGTTTTGGTACATTGCGATGGCCCGATGACGAGAGCCGCCGCTTGTGGTTTCACCTAGCGCAATCAGCGCCGAACTGCGCCTGGGTCGCCAGGGATGAAGGCACTCCAATCGGCATAGCGATCGCCCACCCGCTCGAGGACGAGTGGTTTCTATCCGACTTGTTTGTAGAACGGAGTTTCCGAGGAGTCGGTTTGGGCCGCCAACTGTTGACCGAGGCTGCCAAAGACGCTGGTGACGTAACCCGGAGCGGCTTGCTTAAGCCCGACGAGATCGGGGGCGTCGCATTTTTCGTGCGTCGCGGAGTCTCTTTGCAGACGCCGGTGCTCCAGATTACGGGAACCATCCCGCGAGAAGAAGATGTGGCTCGAATGGCGGCCGGCGATTATCGCTTCACAACCGAATTGCTCGATCCGATTGCCCAGCGCCTGGCACTTAGCGCGCTCGACCGCGAGATTCGGGGAAGCGCGCGGCCGCTCGATCATCACTACTTCTCGCAGCATGCTCACGGGGTTGCATTCTATCTGCGCGACGAGTTCGTCGGGTACACGTACGTTTGGCCCAGTGGAAAAATCGGTCCGATGTGTTCGACCTCGCCTTCGTATCTCGTGCAGTTCTTCGCATTCGCAATGGCCGCGCTCGTTCGAGTGCATGGCGCGTCATGGTGCAGCCTGCTCGCGCCCGGCACAAACCTTCGGATCCTGCGAGCTGCGATGCGGGCTGGACTAACCATCGAATCTCTCCACATTTTCGCAAGCGACGGCCCCCCACCCGAGCTCTCGCGCTACATCGGCTTCCACCCGCTGCTGTTCTAAACGAAGAATTGCGGTCCTCATGCCGAACCTCCCCAAATCCGCGAAGCCGCAGCGCGCCAATGCTGTGTTTCGCGAAGCGCCAGCGCGCGAACACAACGGGACGTAGCTCAGCTTGGTAGAGCGCTGCGTTTGGGACGCAGAAGTCGCAGGTTCAAATCCTGTCGTCCCGATAGGGTTCCACGCGCTACCGCTCCGTGGAACCCATTGAGGCGGCGCTTCGGCTTCGCCCATTCGGGGTTCCATGCGCTACCGCTCCGTGGAACCCATTGAGGCGCGCCTGCGGGCTTCGCCCATTCGGGGTTCCACGCGCTACCGCTCCGTGGAACCCATTGAGGCGGCGCTTCGGCTTCGCCCATTCGGGTTCCAGAGAGCGCGATGGTGCGGAACATCTTGCGCAGTCGTGGTATTCTGGTTTGGGTCACATCGCGGCCGGATATCGTGCGCCCGTGGTCTAATGGATAAGGCACGAGTCTTCTAAACTCGAAGATGGGGGTTCGATTCCCTCCGGGCGCAGATAATGCGTGGTGGTTGTAGCTCAGTTGGTTAGAGCGCTAGACTGTGACTCCAGAGGTCGCGGGTTCGAGTCCCGTCAGCCACCCCA
>JBDTCU010000091.1:0-4485 GCA_039923415.1 Vulcanimicrobiaceae bacterium | reverse complement strand
CCGGGAGTGAGAAGCGTTCTCTTGCTCATGTCCCGCGCGTAGCTCGCGCGACCCGTGAAGTATGAGAGTTGGAAGAGCTTCCCATCCGGCATCATTTCGTAGAGTACGAGACCTATGTCCATGTCGCGCTTGTTGACGATCGCGTGGATCGTGCCGTCGAACCCGCTTACCTCTTCCGGACTGGAAAATGGCCGCGTTAGGAAAGAATAGCCGTTTGAGAGGTTCGGCTTCTTGCCGAGGACCGGGTCGGGATACGAATCGTTGTTGGTCGTCCTTCGATCTTGCAAATCCACGCGTTGCCGCAACGCCGTCAGGGTCGTCGGCTTCGTCGGCGAGAGCAGATAGAACCGCCGACTGATCTTCGCACCCGTCAGATAGAGACGTTGCGCCGTACCCATTGTCGCGAGCGTCGGCTTGTGCTTCCAGACATTTTCACCCATGACCTCATAGTTGATGCGATCTTGCACGAGCGCCGGCTTCGGCTTTCCGCGCATGACGTAGTCCAACCAATCGAAGGTGAGTTTCGGAGTGTCTATTTGCGCAACGGGATCGATGCGGTATCCCCGCAGTACAGTGTCTTTTACTCGACGCTGCGCCCCGAAATGGTCCCACGGGCCGATTACGAGATCATCGCGAGCGCGCGGGTTGTAGGCGTAGTGGTCCTTGAAGAATCCCATTGCCGAGATCTGCCCGTCGTCGTAGTATCCGGTAATAGTGAGCACGGGAATATTGATGCGAGCGAAGTCGCTCCGATATGGGACCATCGATTGCCAGTACGCGTCGTAACTCGGATGCATTAGCCACTTGCGGAGCCACGGGTTCGGAGTTCCCGCCACGCCATCTACGTCGCGATAAGCGCGGCCGCTCGCGTACCAGCGATCGTTCAACGTTCGCCAACGCGGGTCGTTGTAGGTAACGTCGTCCAAGAACTTGTTGTCCGTGACGTAGTATATCCAGGCGTAATTAACCAACAGAAAGACGTTGGCTTGCATCGGCAATCCGTTGCCCGGATTTTCCGCTACGTACGGTACGATGGTCTTTAGCGCGGGGTTCATCCATTTCGCCGCAGCCCACTGTGTGAACCCATTGTAGCTGCCGCCGAACATGCCGACTTTTCCGTTGCTCCACGGTTGCTTGATAATCCAATCGATCACGCTATTGGCATCGCGCCCATCGAATTCGTACGGCGCGATCGCCTGCGGACTATACGCCTTGCCGCGCGTGTACGCCGTGACGGCGACGTATCCGCGATCGGCGGCATACTCCATGCGCTTCACGTCCTTTTTCGGTTCGGCATAAATCGTGAAGACGAAGGCGGTTGGCTGCTTGGCCGCGATCCCGCTCCGCCGTACGACCAGCGCGGATAGCGTGACGCCGTAGGTTGTACGAATCAGAACGTGATCGTCGATAGTGTACTGCGTCGCCGGCGCCGGCGAGGCTGATGCGTACAGGCTCGACATCATCGCGAGCGCCAGCGCTCGAGCAACAATACCGACGTTACCGTTCTTCATTAGAAGTGCCATCCTCCCCACCATTGTGAAATCGCGATTCGCGACCTGAGATGCACGAGCGATCAAAACCCGTTAAAGCGATTTCGTGCCGATGTAGAGACCGCGGCCCATCAGTCCCTCGGCGTCGTGCTCGACATGCAGACCGGCGCCTAGGAAAGCGGCCGTGTATTCTTGATCGGTGAACAACGTCAGGCGATGCGGTTCGGTGAAGGTGCGGATCCCGTCGGTCGATCCGACCATGTAATGAAAGTGCAGGATCGAGACGTTTCCGTCGCGCCGGCTTACGTTCATGCGTGCGACCTTGAGATTGGGTTCGTTTACATAGAGTGCGTTAACATGCCCGTCTTGCCAGCGGTCCGGCGTGATCCACGGTTCGACGATCACCACTCCGCCGTGGTGCAGATGCCGCGCGAAGGTCAGAAGGGTTTGATTTAGGCGCATGACGCTCGGGACGTAGCCAATCGAACTGAAGAGACAGATAATCGCATCAAATTTTTTGGAAAGATTGAAGCTGATCATGTCGGCTTGATGAAGCGGAACGCCGGGCACGCGAGTAGCCGCGATATTCAATAGGTTGCGCTCCAGGTCGATCCCTTCGCAGGCGAAGTCACCTTGCAGGTGTTCTAGGTGCAGACCCGTACCGCAGGCCACATCGAGCAGCGCATCTCCGCCGGATCGCAACTTCGCCGCCAGAATCGAGCGGATCTGCTCGGATTCGGTCGCGTAATTCTTGCCTAGCGCGCGGTACAGTGCGTCGTAGTATTTTGCCGATTGGGTAAACATCTGTCGCTCAACTACAAGTGTGTTAGCGGAATGGCCTGCCGAGTGAGCGTCGAAGCCGCAAGCGATGCGCGAGTATGATGTCTTAGTTGTCGGTGGTGGAAATGCCGGATGCGCCGCAGCGCTGGCTGCGGCGCGCCACGGCGCCAAAACGCTGCTGGTCGAGCGTTATGGGTTCCTTGGCGGAACTGCTACCGCGGCGATGGTCGGGCCGTGGATGACCTTCCACTCGGGCAAAGAGCGGATCGTCGGCGGGATCGCGCAAGAGATGGTCGAGCGTCTGATGCGCATGGGCGGCTCGCCCGGACATATTCACGACTCCTCCGATTACGTCCCGACTATCACCCCGTTCGATCCGGAAATTCATAAGGCGCTGCTTTTCGAGATGATGCGCGAATCCGGCGTCGATCTTTTGCTGCACGCTTACGTGCTGGGCGCGCTCGCGAAGGATGACATGGTGCTGGGGGCGCGGTTTGCGACGGTGGGCGGCGAGCGCGAGTATCGTGCGAACATTACTATCGACGCGACTGCGGATGCCTATGTGGCAGCCTCGGCCGGGGTAGAAACCCAGCAGGGTGACGAACGCGGCCGAGTACAGCCGGCCAGTTTGATGTTCCGATTGAGCCATGTCGATCTCAGCAAGACCGCTGCCTACGTGCGGATGCATCCCGATCAAATGCGGACCAACCTGAAAGCGCACGAGCGCAGCGCGCACACATTGAGTGCGGTCGCCGGATTATACGAACTCTGGCAGCAAGCTCAAGCTAGCGGTGAGGTGAGCGTCCCGCGCGAGCTGGTCTCGTTTTTCATCTCACCCTATCCGGATGAAGTCACCGTGAACATGACGCGCGTAACCGATATCGACCCGCTCGATCCCGACGATCTGACGCGCGCCGAAGTCGAAGCGCGACTGCAAGTCATGCAGTTGCTGGAGTTCTTTCGAAAGCGAGTCCCCGGTTTCGAACACGCCCGGATTCCGGCTAGCGCCGCCCAGATCGGTATTCGCGAATCGCGCCGGATCGTCGGCGCCTATACGTTGACACGCGAGGATGTCTTGGAGGGCCGGCGGTTCGAGGATGCGGTTGCGCGGAGCGCCTATCCAATAGACATCCACAACCCCTCCGGCAGCGGCACAATAACTGCGCGTTTGCCGGAGGGCGCCAGCTACGAGATACCCTATCGCTGCCTGGTGCCGCGAGCGGTCGAGAGACTTTTGGTCGCCGGACGCTGCATTTCAACGACCCATGAAGCGCTCGCCTCCACTCGGCTGACGCCGACCGTCATGACACTCGGACAGGCAGCCGGAACCGCCGCGGCACTCGCGAATGAGCAGCACGTGCGCTTGAGGGATGTAAACCCGGAGCTTTTGCGTGCAGCCTTACGGGCCGACGGAGTCGACCTGCGCCGGAAAGGAGTCACCCTGTGAATCCAGCGTTCCGACTCGCCCGCGAATACGGTGTCATCATCGAATATTCGGATTTGGGTGAATGGGGTATCGACGAGTTGCGCTCGGAATACGACCCGGCCGGCCCGACTATTCGAATCAACAAACACGTTATCGAGAATCTTCCGAGCGCCGAGATCGGCGACTTTATTTGCTTCGCGATCGGACACGAACTCTATCATCATCGCGAATATAAGGGTGAGGTCGTAAGGCTTGCAGATAAGCGACTGCGCGAGATCGCCGCCAATGATTTCGCGCGGAAGCTGCTCGCGAAATAGCGCGTGCTGTTCGCAGGAATAGACGGCGGCCAAAGTTCGACAACCGCGGCGATCGGCGGTGTGGATGGCCGGGTGCTGGCACGCGGAACGGCCGGTCCGGCCGACGAGGTCGATCAGTCGCCAAGTTCGAGCCGGCTGAACGATGCGCTCAACGCTGCGCTGGCGGACGCGCTTGCCAATGCCAACCTCGATCCGTCAACTCGTTTCACGCGTGTCGTCGCCGGTATCAGCGGTTACGAGGGCATCGTGTATGGCAAAACGGTCGCATTGCCGGCCGATCAGACCAGGTTGATGCACGATTCCCCGATCGCCCAGGCCGGCGCATTCGATGGAGCGCCCGGCATAGTTATTATCGCGGGTACCGGCTCGGTGGTTTACGGCGTCAATACATCCGGCGCGTCGCTGCTGCTGGGCGGCTGGGGGTATCTTTTCGGTGATGAAGGCAGCGCGTTCGGGTTGGCGCGCGATGCGC
>JBDTCU010000090.1:0-3523 GCA_039923415.1 Vulcanimicrobiaceae bacterium | reverse complement strand
GACAAACCCCGTCAAGAGCGCCGCGCTTTTGGCGTCGTTCGAGAGCGCTGCGACGAGCGCCAGGTGCTGAACGGCAATTGCGATTTGATAGCTGTTCTGGATGTCGCGCAGAATACCGAGCGCTTCGCGCGCGTCGGCTGCCGCTTCGGGCAGGCTGCCGGCGGCGATGCGATAAGCGGCCAGATTGCCGTGCAAGTTCGCCGGTAAGCGTGAGCTTTTGTTGCTCTCCGCGAGAAGTAGGGCTTCGGCGGCGTTTTGGATCGCCAATTCAAAATTGCCGCATTGAAACTCTAGGTCGGCGAGATGCAGGTACGACATCATGATCGCGAATTCGGCGCCGTGTGCCCGGGCCGCGTCGAGCGCACGTTCGTAATTTGCTCGGGCCGAATCGAAATCACCTCGAAACGCGAAAATGGAGCCCAATGTGACTTGCGCGATTGCGAAGCCTCCCGGCTCTCGTACTTCATGCAATAACTCGGACGCACGTCGAAGCGCCGCCTCGGCTTCGGGCCAGTCTCCGACTTGTCGCAGCGCCAATCCGTGCTCGCGTAACGCATACCCTAAACCACGTTTGTCCTCGAGCGCTTCGAACAGTGAACACGCCCGCGCGGCGGCCTCGCAGCTCTCCGTTCCGGCCGTGAGCACCGCGCGTGCAAGCCACAGGCTTGCTTGCGTTCGCGGATCCGGCGACTCGGCATGAAGTTCGAGCGCACGATCGATCCAACGCTTGCCTTCACTGACTTGCCCGATCTCGTACCAAAAGCGGCCTAAAGCACCCGCAAGCCCACCGCCTAGAACCGGGTCGGCTTTTTCGATGAGCGACCACGACAGCGCCCCGCGCAGATTCTCGATCTCTCGCTTTAGCGGCACGAAATACTCCGCTTGCGGCGCCGCGAAGAACTTCTTATTCGTGTCTTCGGCCAGTACGAGATAAAACTCGGCGTGTTTGCGTGAGATAAACTCATGCTCCTTGTTTTCTTTTAACTTTTCAAGCGCATATTCACGAGTCGATTCAAGAAAGCGGTATCGCTCGAGGCCGTTGCCGAGATCGGCACTAACGAGTGACTTCTCAACCAGCGAAAGAGTGAGTTCGAGCACTTCAAAATCGCTGAGCGACTCGCTCGCGCAGACCGACATCGCGGCTTCCGTGGAGTATCCGCCGGCGAAAATTGCCGCGCGGCGGAACATGGTTTTTTCGGCATCCTTAAGGAGATCGTAGCTCCAATCTATTAACGCGCGCAACGTTTGGTGGCGCGGCAACTCGGTTCGGCTTCCGCCGGTTAAGAGCGCAAATCGCTCCTTAAGCCGCCCGTTAAGGTGATGGACGGTCAATACCTTAATGCGGGTCGCAGCCAGCTCGATCGCCAGTGCGATGCCGTCCAAACGGCGGCATATCTCTGCAGTCTCGGCGGCATTGTCGTCGGTAAGCCGGAAATGCTGATTCGACGCGGCCGCTCGCTCCACGAATAGTGCGATCGCGGCGTACTGCATCGCGTCGTGCGCCGTCAGGCCGCGCGAAGACGTCGGAAAGGGAAGCGACGTTACGCTATAAGCCCACTCGCCGATAATTCCGAGCGCCTGTCGGGAGGTTGCGACGATTCTGACATTCCGGCAGGCTCGAAGAATTGAATCGGCGATTCTCGCCGCTGCGTCAAGAACTTGTTCGCAGTTATCGAATATCAGCAGCGCCTGCTTCTGGCTGAGTGAGAGGATGATCGAGTCGACGACCGACCGGTTTTGCGACTCGCGAATATTTAATGTTGCCGCCACCGCGGGCGGCACGACTGTCGGGTCAGTAATAGCGGCAAAGTCAAATATCCACACACCGTCGGCATAGTGGTCGGCGACGTCTCCGCCAAGCTGTATCGCGAGGCGCGTCTTCCCAACGCCGCCGGTTCCGACAAGAGTGAGCAGCCTCGAACCTTGGAGCCGAACCGTTAGCGCGCGAAGATCATCCTCGCGGCCCACGAAGCTGGTTATCTGGAGTGGAAGATTATTTAAAAACGCGTCGAGTGAACGCAGCGCCGGGTATGAGGGAGGATCGCCATTCGTACGCAATTGGAAGATGTGCTCGGGCTCGGTGAGGTCCTTAAGCCGATGGATGCCGAGATCTACCATCCCGATGGCGGCGGGATCGTCTTGGAGTAACTTTGCGGTCACGCCGGAGACGAGAACTTGCCCTCCGTTTCCAACCGCCAGCAGGCGTGCTGCTCGATTGACCGCAGGACCGAAATAATCGCCATCACGTTCCTGCGCCTCGCCGCTGTGCAAGGCCATGCGCACAGGCAGCCCGCCTGTCGCCGCAAAATCCTCTTGCGTTAGGAGTTGTTGCGCCTCCGCCGCGGCCGCGAGTGCTTCGGATGCTCGAGCGAAAGCGGCGCAGATGCCGTCGCCCAGACGCTTAAACAGATATCCACCCTGATGTTCGACGACAGTTTGCAGAAGAGCATCGTGCCGAGCAACGGCCGCAGCCATCGCTTGGCTGCCCGCTTCCCAGCGGCGCGTACTGGCCTCGACATCGGTAAATAGGAAGGTCACGGTGCCGGTCGGCAAAGTGCCCGCGCGCGCCTTCCCGGAGGGTCCAACAAGTGGGCGCATAACAACATGCTTCTCAGCGTTAACGGCCTTTCCCGCCTGCTGAAGTTGCGGGGGGCGCGAAGACATGTTCTAAACGAAGGAGCACGGAATGACTGCACCGTTGTCTACGTACCTCTTGCGCCTTGCCATCGAACCCGCAGAGCAAATGAAATTTCGCCAGTCTAAGGAGTCCGCCGGTCAAGCAATGGAGGCTGCGGGCCTCTCGGAGCGGCATCGGGAGCTGCTCTTGTGCGGGTCTTCCAATCAGATATCAGAAGCGGTAAGTGCGGAAACGCCGGAAATACCGTGTGCGCCGGAAATCTTGTCCGTGTCGATCTCCATGAGTGTTTGTAGGACTTGGTAGCCCGGAGTCTGCAATCGGGAGGCTCGTTAGACGTCGTGGGCATGGGAATCAAGGTCGCGGCGCACGCCTCGTCCGAAGCACTCGCGCACATCCAGAGCGCGGATAAAGTATTCTATCTTGAAACAAGTCCGCTCTCGCGAGGCTGGATTCAAGGACTAAATCAGACTGCCGAATCGCTTCACGTGTTATACGCCGTCGATAAAGAGCGCCGCGTCACATACGAAGAGATGGTCGAGCGTGTCCTGGCCTGCGTTCGCGAAGGAAAGAACGTCTGTTTAGTCTCTTACGGTCACCCGGGTGTCTTCGCCTATCCGATGCACGAAGCCGTGCGGCGCGCGCAAGCGGAAGGATATGCCGCGCAAATGCTGCCGAGTATTTCAGCCGAGGATGGAATCTGGGATGACGGGTCGCCGGAACGGATTGGCATCATCAAGGACTCTTCCAAACCGGGCCGTGATTTTATCGCCTTCACGCTCAACCCGGCGCTGGCATCGTGGCATTACGGCTACAAGAAAATGGACATCGCGTATTTGAACCGGCCCGGCGCCTACAGTCTGCGATATTATCGCGATGATTTTGCGG
>JBDTCU010000089.1:0-3947 GCA_039923415.1 Vulcanimicrobiaceae bacterium | reverse complement strand
AAAGCGCTTGGCGCGCGAGGTCGGCGTGCAGGCCGGCCAGAAAATCATCAACACACTCCGAATCTAACACCCAGGTACTGCGTTCTACAGAAAATTGCGCGTAGCCGCCGTTTACGACTTTCGCCTTCCAGAAATCCTCGAGCGGACGACTTGCGCCGGCTAGAATCGCTAGCCGAACGATCGCATCGTGCGTGACGATCAGAGTCTCTCGATCGACCTGAAAATCGCTCGCGAAAGCGCTCCAGCGTTCCCACACTTGCGCGATACTCTCGCCATTTTCAAACGCAACCGTTTCCGGATGCGACCTCCAAGCTCGGTAACGCTGAGGATCGTTCCGCGCAAGTTCGTCGCGCAGGCGCCCTTCCCAGGTGCCGTGCGCGATCTCAATCAAACGTACATCTTCTTCGATCGGCACACCCAAAAGGGCGGAGATCGGCCGAGCCGTCATTCTTGTGCGGTGCAGTGGACTGCAGATAATGCGCGTTGTGGCGGTGCTGCGTAGCGCTTGAGCCAATGCGTCGGCCTGACGCACTCCTAACGGCGACAGCTCAGATTCCAGACGCCCTTGATAGCGGCCCTCCACATTCCAGGTCGTTTCACCGTGCCGCGCAATCCGAACGATGGGCATCCTAAAGCCGCAGCAACTGCACGCTGTGCATACCCGGAATCGATGCCAACGCTTCTAAAGCCGCGGGCTCGACCGCGCGATCGATCGCGAGCAGCATGAGTGCGTCGCCCGCCTGTGCGTTGCGAGCGACCTGCATCGTGGTGATGTTCACGCCTTGATCGCCCAGACTCGTGCCGACTCTTCCGATCATACCCGGGACATCCTGATGTCGCGTCAGCACGAGCGTGCCTTCCGGGGCACTGTCGACTTCATAGCCGTCGATCTCTACGATCCGCGGCCCGTTGTGCAGCGCGCTCCCGAGCAATCCGTGCTCCAATCCCTCGACTCGCAGCCAAGCCGCGAACGCTTCGTGCGATCGACCGCTCCGGACGCTTAATCGCAGGCCGAGTTCGGCGGCGATCCGATCCGCGTTCGCAACCGAAACGCGGCGCTCGGTGAAGTTTTGCAGCATGCCGCTTAAGAGTGCGGTGGCCAGCGGCCGCGAATCGGCATCCGCAATATCTCCGCCGAGTTCCAGCGATATCTCGCTCAAGGCTTGCGGGTGACCTAACTGCGGCAGCAGCAGGCCCATGCGATAGGCAAGATTCACGAACGGACGCAAGCGCTCGGCGTCGACGCCCGTTGGAATCGGGGCGTTGACGGCACCCTCGGCCGGACGGCCCATCAAGACGTTGACGACATCGTTTGCCAGCTCAACGGCGATTCGCTCGAGCGCTTCGTGCGTCGAACCACCCAGATGCGGTGTCGCGAGCACTTTTGGATGCGCGTGAAGGCGCAAGCCGATGCTCCCTGGCCCTGGCGGCTCATGCGCAATCACGTCGATTGCTGCTGCACGAATAGTGCCGGCATTCAACGCTTCGAGTAGAGCGGGTTCATTCACAACGCCGCCGCGCGCGCAGTTGACGAGAACGGCGTGCGGTTTCATGTGCAGGAATTGTTCGCGCCCAATCAGGCCGTCGGTCTGCTCATTCATCGGCACGTGCAAGCTGACGACATCCGCGCGCCGAAACAATTCGTCGAGCGAAAGCAGCGTAACGTCATGAGCGCCGGCCCGCGACGGAGCAACATACGGATCGCATGCCAAAATCGACATTCCGAAAGCACGGGCGCGCGACGCCACTGCTGTGCCGATGCGGCCCAATCCGACGATGCCCAGGGTCTTGCCGTACAGTTCGCTGCCGATGAACCGGCTTCGTTCCCAGCGACCCGCCCGGATCGAAGCGTTGGCATCGGCCGTGTGCCGCATCAAGGCAAGGAGCAGCGCGAACGTTTGCTCGGTAGCCGCAAGCGTATTCGCGGCCGGTGTGTTCACGACGACGATGCCGGCTTCGGTTGCCGCCGGAATATCGATTGCATCGACGCCTACGCCGGCGCGCCCGACCACCGCCAATCGATTGCCGGAACCCAGCAGCTCGGCATCGACCCGTGTCTCGGAACGCACGATCAGCCCATCGGCCTCACGCAGGGCTGCGAGCAGATCGATTCGGGGTGTGCCGATACAGGAAACTACCGCAATACCGTGGCGTTCTAAGACCGCAAGCCCGCTCGCTCCGAACGGCTCCGCGATGACCACGCGTAACGACCGGCGTGCCTCCATCGAAGAGCCATTCGCATTCTGGTTTATCGCGCCCTCGAATCCTCGCAGTTCATGACGGTGTGAATGAATTCGTCGGCCGCGTCGCTCCAGGGTCGCTTGAAATCCTTCGGCCAATGAGTCGGATCGGACCAGAGACGATTCAAGCCTTTCTGGATACCGGGGTCGCCTTGGGTGAATTGACCGATCAGCTCGCGCCAGCGGGCTGCGAGCTGAGCAGCCCGTTCACCGTCGGCGGCGTATCGCGCTGCTTTTGGGCGAGCTTTGCGCGGTCTTCCTCGGTGTAATAGTTCTTAGTCCAAGTCCAGTCTTGCTCCACCTTAAATACCCATGATGGCGCGAAGCGTCTCCCAGCGGCCTTGCGATTCACCCAAGGCGAACGCCCGTTCGGCTTGCTCGATTGCGTGGATTGCTGTTTCGAGCTGTCGTTTCTGCTGCTCGATGATTTCTCGCTGCAAGCGTAGTGCAGCAGCGAGCGGTCGAACCGGACCGCGGAAAAGCTCTCGTATGTGTTCGAGTTTGAATCCGACGAACCGAAGTGCCAATATCTGTTCGAGGCGCTCTAGTTCAGCCTCGCCGTATAGACGATAGCCGGAACCGGAGCGATCGGCGGGTTTCAGTAATCCTTGCCGATCGTAGAAATGCAGCGTCCGAACGGTCGTGCCCGTCTTAGCCGCAAACTCTTTGGCTTGATACAATCTGCCGTTTTTCATCGTGTCGGAATCCTCAACTCGAAGGTTACACTATGACCTTACGTCGGGGTCAAGCAGCAAGCTATTCGTCTCGCCGTAGGTTCGCCTGCCCCGAGCGTCGTAGGTCGCAGAGGTGTCTAAAGAACAGTCTCGCCTGCCGGTCCGCAAGATGTATAAGCTGTATATCAACGGCGCATTCGTACGCTCCGAATCAGGTCGCAGTGATCCGTTAGCGGACGGCTCCGCATCGACCGCTAATATCGCTCGAGCTTCGCGAAAAGACGTTCGCGATTCGGTCGTGGCGGCGCGGGCCGCACAAGCAAAGTGGTGGAAGACTGCGCCCGGAACGCGCGGCTTGATCCTCTACCGGTTAGCCGAGATGATCGAATCGCGCGCGGCTGAGTTTGTCACCAGAGTCCGCGAAGGGGCCGAGCTTCCGCAAAGCGAGGCTCAGCGGGAAGTTGAGGCCGCCATCGACCGTACGATTTGGTACGCGGGGTGGTGCGATAAGTATTCGGCGCTGCTCTCGACTCGCAATCCGGTGGGTGGTCCGCACTTTAATTTCTCGACGCCCGAACCGACCGGTGTGGTGGGCGTCATCGCACCGGATCAGCCGGCCTTGCTTGGTCTGGTTTCGGTGGTGCTTCCGGCGCTGGTCGGCGGGAACTCGGTTGTGGTAATTGCTTCTGAAACGGATCCGCGTTCGGCCATCACGTTTGCCGAGGCGTTGGAGACGAGCGACTTTCCGGCCGGCGTGATCAACATTCTGACCGGCCAGCGTGCCGAACTCGCTCCGGTTCTAGCTAAGCACATGGATGTCAATGCACTCGCATTTATTGACACGGATACGGCCTACACGACCGACCTTCAGCGTTTGAGTGCCGACAATGTTAAGCGCACGCATCCGATACAGAACCGCAAACGCGACGATTGGTATCTGCCGGATCTCCAGAGCTTGGATGCAATCGCGAATTTTAGCGAAATAAAAACCATTTGGCACCCAGCGGGAATCTGAGGTGCTGACCGAAGCCGA
>JBDTCU010000088.1:0-4141 GCA_039923415.1 Vulcanimicrobiaceae bacterium | reverse complement strand
GTTCACACGCGAGCCATCGGGAAGGCGTGCATCGACCATCGGCATCGCTTCGTCGATATGGCGCCCAAGCGGGGCGATGATCCGCTCGATAACAAGGCGCAGCGCTCGCGAGTCGTTAAAGCGTTTGTTCGATCGGGTCAGCTTTCCGCTGCGCTCGACATAAATGCAATCCGGACCGTTGACCATGATCTCGGAAACATCTCCGTCGTTCATCAGGTCCTCGAGCGGTCCGAGTCCGAGCGCTTCGTCGATAACCTCTTGACGAATGCGGGCAATCTCTTCGGCCGAACCGATGTCATCTCGCCCCGCAACCAGTTCGTGGACGGCATCTTCGATCGTCAAGCGCAGCTCTTCGAGCCTCAATTGATCCGGGTTTCCGCCCGCAATCGCCACGAAATCGACTTTTTTCGAAAGCTCGCGGTGAATCTCAGCCTTGAGATCATCGCCCGCATTGCGTGGCAGCCGAACCGTTACGGCCGTTCGCTTTTCGTGCGGCGCTTCGGCGGTCTGGCCTGGCGGCGGCGCCGCATTTCGGCCGAGCCGTCTTTCCCCAAGCGGCGAGTTCGCCGAAGGCTGCAACGTTAGCAGCTCCGCCGACGGCATCGCGATGAACGTCTCAACTATTGAAACCATGCTGCGATCGAAGCGCTTATCGGCGCGTGGCGGGACCTCGACCGCGACTTTGAGCTGCAGATGCTTCTCAATATCGCTTTTGGAAATCTCGGGCTTGGTGTCACGCTGACAAAGGATCGCAACCAGACGCGACTGGGGAACGCCGAAACGCATGAGTTCCAGCTGCATAGCTCGAGCACCGGTTACGCCCAAGAGCGTCGGTTCGATGATCAGCGCAAAACAGGCGGCTCTAACGGCAAACGGGCGAACCGCAGCGGCAAACGGCTGCGGGGCATCTAGTACGACGAATTTCTCGATATGCTGAATCGACCGGCTGTACCACCCCTCGACTTTATCGGCCTTGAGTGTGAACCCTCCGTGAATGTTAGGTGTCATCTCGAAGAACGACAATTGCTGGGTTACGTCGATGACGGCATAGTCATCCTCGGCGCGCTTTTCATCCAATTGCGCGATCGCATTAAAAATTACAGCGCCGCTGCGGCGGCCTGAGAGGTCGGCATCGACGAACAGCGTATGTCCGCGAGCGCTGATCTGCTTGGCGAGTTCGATCGAGATCGTGGTTGCGCCGACGCCGCCCTTGGCTCCGACCAAAAAGAATACGCCGGGGCCCATTACCGCTGTCTCTGCGAGTTGTCGACGACGGTGTCGCCGTCAATCACGGTCACGGGCGAGATGCTCGGCCGATGTGCCCGCGGCGGCGGATCGACTGCCTTTGCCTGCTGAAGCGGCTGCTGCGCACCGCCCGCCGAGGGCGGCATCTGCTTGTCGAAGACGAGCTGTTCGGTGGGCTGCGAGCGCAGTGGTTCCTGCGGCGAGCGAAGCGCCAGGCGCAGGACACTATTGAGGTCCGCCATGGCAAGCAAGTCGGCTTGGTGCGGGGTGACTTCGAGGGTAACGGTACGCGGGTCCAAATCGGTACCCGGCGGCGGCGGGGTCGCCGCGGCGTTCTGCAAGGAGGAACCGACCGCCAATACTTCGATATCCCGCATGATCGTAAATGCATTTGGCTGAGAGTAGGAACCGCGCGGGGGCACTGAGACGACATCCACGTGGTCTCCGGCCTCCAGCAGTCCGGCGACCGATTTCACGTTGTCTACTGGAATACTCATCGCGCGCATTCCGCGGCGCAGCTGAACCGGCAGCGACATCGCTTGCGGTTTGCCCGTGTTCGACCCGGTGACCGTTGTCCCGGCAGGAATCGAAATGAGCGCGATGGTTCCGGTCACGGCCGAAGGGCTGGTGAGAGCATCGGGATCGACGCTGTCGGATGGGCGAGTCTCCATTCGAACCAGAGTCGGCGTTAAGCTTGCGCGGGCGGGAATATCCGCAATCGCGACTATAACCGAACGCGGCGGCGAGTTGCGCGCGTTCTTATTCACGGAGATCATATAGTCGAAAGCCAACAACCCGGCGCCGACCGCGAGGATAGCGGCGATCACGAGTGTCATGGTTCGTCTGTTCATAGTGGGATCCTTAGGGCTGGAAGGTACGTCTTAGAGAGCACGAGTATTGCGAAGCCGGCCGCGATCGCTAGCGCGTATGGCATCCGTTCACGTAGAGGTGCCGCTTCCAATCTACGATGAAGGACGAAACGTTTTGATATCCACATGGCGGTAACCGCACCTACGGTTTTCTCGAGCACTTCGTGGAGCCGACCTTGAACGAGTGACGCCGCAATTGCGAGCACTCCTCCAGCCAGCGCCGTGTAAAACAATAGCGGTATGCAATCCGGAAATCCGACCAGAGCGCAGATCCCGATGAGAAGTTTCACGTCGCCTCCGCCGAGCAAGCCGCTTGCATGCAAAATGCATCCCAAGATGAGACCGCCTGCAACGATTGCAGCCGATGCCTCCAAGTTGTGCAAGCCGCGAAATGACACAATCGTCAGTGCGCCGGCAAGCGTCAGCAACGTCAGCCAATTGGGAACGCGCCGTTCGCGCAGATCGACCGTTGCCGCAGCCACGCAAGCGATACCGCCGAGTAAAATCGCGGCGATCGACAACGTCGATCCGTCTACTAGCATGCCCATGATTAACACAATAATCTATCTACATCGCGTTTCCGACGCTTTTAAAAAACCCAATTAAGGGTTTGCCGACGAGCGCTACGGCGGCAAAACATGCGACCGCGATAAGGGTCGCAATGAGCGCATACTCTGCCAGGATCGCGCCGTCGGTATCCCCGAACAGCATCTCCAAACGCGAATATGCGCTCATTGTGAGTTCATCCCTAAACGTCGTTTCCGACACCGGTAAATAACGTGACGAGATTTTTTCCAACCGTCGCAAGTACTGCGATGCAGACCACTGCGATAAGTGAGACGATCAGTCCGTATTCTACGAGCGTCGCGCCGCTGTCGTCGCGAACCAGGTTCATGAGAGTGGTTTTCATTGATGTTCCTTCTCCTTGCGGAAGTAGTGCGTTTATGGGTTTACGGGGTCTCCGGGTAGGTTGGTGGCATTTCGATTGGGAGCTCCGAGCACATAAGAGGCGGAGGCCGCTGCGCCCGCAGCCGTCGCGACGTTGACCACAATAGTGCTGCCGCGAAAGTAATCGGGTCCGACCGGCACGACGATCGTGTACTTGCCGTTTGCGCCGGCAACGGTGTGCGAGGTCGAGAGAGAGACTGTCGGCAGATCGCGCGAGATTTGCCCGGACAACGCAATGCTGATCGGTGAATTAGGTGGCGCGCTGCCGAAGACGTCGAGTGTTTCCGAGCCTAACCCGCCGACGACGGTAACCGTAAGCGGCCCGTCTCCCACAGGCGCGAGCGCCGGCGGATCGTGGAACCCGACCGACCGGGCGGACGAGGTACGGGCGATTCGCGCGAGCTCATTTGCCATGTTGTTCGAGATATAGACAACGCGATTGTGGTACGAAGGTACGACGTCGGTTGCATCCGGCGTGCCGTTCACCCAAAAAAGACGTGAGCCGGGCCGGATAATCACATCAACACCGGATTTCACAAGCTCCACGGCATTCTCAGGATTGCGCTCCATGTACGTATATCCGTACTTATGCGCGACCGTGGTGAGCGATTGCATCGAACTGGCAGATGCAAAACCGCCCGCGGCCATAAGCGCGCAGAACGAACAAACGAGAATGGGATAAATCCGTCGAATAGACACGCCGGCCTCCTGACCCTGTAACTTTTGCTCATCATAGCGGTACTGGGCCGCCGTTGGAAGCCGCCGGCGAAAACATTAACCAACCGTGGACGCTGCGTTTACGCGTTAACGCCCTGTCCTCGTGGCATAATAGGGCCCTCACTTTGTGGGAGGTTGGAGTTCAACGCGTGAAACTTTTTCTACGAATTGCGACGGTTATTGCCGCGCTGGTCTTGGCGATAGGTCTCGAGGCGTCTTTGCCTCGCGCGGCGCTCGCGCAAGATGTGAACTTCATCTCGATCGATTCCGGCCATTCGCTGGTGCTCTCGATCGCCGGTCTCTCCCGCGTCGCCGTGGGTGACGGCACGATTGCCGGAGTGGTTCCGGTCGGAACCTCGCAG
>JBDTCU010000087.1:0-3791 GCA_039923415.1 Vulcanimicrobiaceae bacterium | reverse complement strand
TTTGCTTATCATACGCGGCTTGCATCTCTTGAGCCAGCAGATGCATTTGTTTTGCCTGCGCCGGATCGCTGGTCAGTTTCTCGCCCAAGCGAAGCTGGTTGATTTGGGCTTGAATGACAGGAAGATTCTTCTGCATGATGCCGACTTGTGTGACAAGGTGCGCGCGCAAAGTTACAAACCGCGTCGAAAAATCCGGCTTCTTGAAAAGCTCTTTGATGCTGTCTAAACCGGCGCTGATGGTATCGAGCTGATAATCATTCTGCAGCATCGGAATCACGGCTCCGTTGAAGTGGGTCGCAAACGAGGTACAGTATGGCGTGCTCTTGACGGTGGCGATCCCTTTGAGCGGTGCGGCGATCGGGGAGGCCGAGGGGACCGGCGAAATCGCGGCGCTCGGAACGGGTGCCAGGGCGATGAGGCTCGCGAACATCAAGCCCCACATCTTACTCGTTCGACCAGTAGTCTTTGAGTGCTTTGCCGCGCGAGGGGTGGCGCAGCTTGCGGAGTGCCTTCGCTTCGATCTGGCGGATGCGCTCGCGGGTGACGCCGAACCCCTGGCCGACTTCTTCCAGGGTACGCTGATGTCCATCTTCTAAACCAAACCGCAGGACCAGCACCTTGCGTTCGCGCTCGGTAAGGTTTTGCAGCACGTCGGCCATCTTCTCTTTGAGCAGCATCACGGAGGCCGCTTCGGCTGGGGCGACCGCTTCCTGATCCTCGATAAAATCACCCAAATGCGAATCTTCTTCTTCGCCGATTGGCGTTTCCAGCGAGATCGGCTCTTGGCTGATCTTGATGACTTCGCGCACCTTTTCAGGTGTGAGGCCCATCTCCGATGCGATCTCTTCGACCGACGGATCGCGACCAAGTTCTTGAAGCAGCTGGCGCGAGATTTTGATCAGACGATTGATCGTCTCTACCATGTGGACCGGGATTCGGATCGTGCGGGCCTGATCGGCCAGCGCGCGGGTAATCGCTTGACGAATCCACCAGGTCGCGTAGGTGGAGAATTTATACCCTTTGCGATAGTCGAATTTCTCGACCGCCCGGATCAATCCTAAATTACCTTCTTGGATAAGATCCAAAAACAGCATGCCGCGACCGACGTACTTCTTGGCGATCGAAACCACCAAACGCAGATTGGCTTCGGTCAGTTGGCGTTTGGCCTCTTCACCTGCGATGATCGTAGCCGATCGAGCGGTGCCGTTCTTGAGCACCTCGCTCTCGCCGGCTTCGATTGCCATCGCGAGCCGCTTCTCATCGTCCATTGTGAGCAGCGGGACGCGGCCGATCTCCTTGAGATACATCCGGACCGGGTCGTCGAGGGCAAGACCAGGCGGTAGCGCCGTCTCATCGACGCGCTCTTCGCTCTCGGCTTCGCGCTTCTCGGGTTTGGCTTCTTCATCGACGATCTCGATATTCAGCGTCGCTAACTCTTCAAAAAGATCGTCGATAACTTCCGGGCCGACATCGTCTACATTGTCGAATGCCGCATTGACCTCTTCGTAGGTGAGCGAGCCGCGCTTCTTGCCTTTTTCAATGAGCTTTTTCTTGAGCTCTTCGAGCGAGACGGGCGCTTGTTCGGTTGTCGCGCCGCCGATTTTTTTGCGTGCCATGGTTTCTTTCTTCACCCCCTCTCAGGCTGGTTTCTTGTTTTTCAGAATCTTTACGAGGCCGTCGTATTCGCGACGCAGTTCGCTATCGATCGGCTGGCCGTTGGTCCCTAATTCGTCGATCAGGTCGGACAGTTCCTGATAACGTTTTTTTTGGTCTTCGAGTTGCAGACGCTCGACGACCCGTTCCAGATGGGCGCGCCTAGCTCCGCCATCGGCATACCGAGCGGTGGAGCTGCGGTCCCGTCGCCCAAGCGACGAGAGCACCTCGACGCTAGCACTATCTTCGGCAAACAGCCCCAAAACATCAGCGGTACTTTGGAGACCGTCGCTCTGGGTCGCCATCCGCACATAGATATTTCGGTAGATCTCGTTCCGAAAACGCCCGGGAACGATGCGCTCGCGGAACTCCGCCAACAGCGACGGTTCTTCCAGCATGATTTCGAGCACGTCGCGCTCGAACGAGAGGCTTTCAATACCCATGGAGAGGTGGCGGCTGGCAGAGACACCGGCCCGGCCGTCACGCGGCGCGAAGTTTGCGCTGTTTGCGAAGAATCGGCTATTCCGTAGATCATCGACGTTGACCTTCAGCCGCCCGGCAATATACACGCGCCATTTATCCCACTCCTCGCGCGGCGTCATCTCTCGAATGAGCTGCTCGGCCGCACGCGCAATCGCCGCCGGTGCAGAGAAGCCGCTCCGAAGCCGATCGATCTGCGGATCCAGCTTATATTCGATCGATGGTTTGGCGCGCTCCAATAGCTCGCTAAACGCCTGGGAACCGCGTTCGCGCACGAAGCTGTCGGGGTCTTGGCCCGGTGGTAACTCTACGATTCGCAGATTCGATCCGGCGTTCTCGACAACTTTGCTCGCGATGTCGATTGCCTTGGCGGCGGCAGTACTGCCGGCGGCGTCGGCGTCAAAACAGAGAAAGATGTTATCGGCATACTTGCGCAGCTCGGCCGCTTGGTCGTCGGTGAATGCGGTACCGAGCGAGGCTACGGCATTTTCAAAACCGGCTTGCTGCAGCGCGATGCAGTCTAAATATCCCTCGACCACAATCAGGGTGCGGCTGCTCTGCGCCGCACGGCGGGCCACATTGAGCGCATACAGGTGGCGGCCCTTAGTATAGACCGGCGTTGCAGCGGTATTGAGATATTTTGGCTCGGCCTCTCCCAGCGAGCGACCCCCGAATGCGATCACCTCTCCGGTAGTCGCGTAGGTCGGGACCATCAACCGGTCGCGATAGAAATCGTAGTGCCCGCGCTGACCAGGTTTGAGCAATCCGGCTCGAGCGGCAAGTTCCAGATCGATGTTGCTCTGCTGTAATTCGATGACCAGCGCGTCCCAACTATCAGGCGCATAGCCCAAGTGAAACTTCTCGATAGTGGCCGCCGAAAACCCACGCTTTTCGCAGTATTCACGAGCGCGGGTGCCTTGCCCGCCGCGCAGCATCCGCTCGAAAAAGGCGACCGCGAGCTGGTTTGCTTCATAGATCATCTCGCGCTCACTGCGCATCCGCGCAGCTCCCGGGCTTTCCGCTTCCAACTCGATGCCGGCCCGGGAAGCCAGCATTCGGACCGCCTCCGGAAACGGCACATTTTCCTGATACTGCACAAATGCGATAACGTCGCCGCCCTTATCGCAGCCGAAACATTTGAAGAAGCCTTTATCCGGGTGGACGTGAAACGATGGCGTACGCTCGCTGTGAAACGGGCAGAGCCCGACCAAGTCGTTGCCGCGCTTACGAAGCTGGACGTATGTGCCGATAAACGCCGCGATTTCGATACGCGCGTGAATCTCTCGAATAGTTCCTTGGTCGAACCGCATAATGAAGCGCTAAGATGATTCGCCGGGCTCGCGCGAAAATCTGCCCTGAATGAAACGGATTTTTGATCCGATCCACCATTTTATCGAGCTTTCGGAGAGCGAAGCCCGGCTGCTCGATGCGCCGGTTATGCAGCGCCTGCGGAGGCTGCGCCAGCTGGGTCTGGCCTTTTTGGCCTATCCGTCAGCCGAGCACTCGCGCTTCAGCCACTCGCTCGGTGCTCTGGCGATGGGGACCAGGGTGTTCGACGAGTTGACGCGCAACGGCCGCGAGTTTTTTGGGGACGAGCGCGAGATCGGCTACCAGCGCCGGTTAGTGCGTGCGGCTCTGCTGCTGCACGATATCGGTCA
>JBDTCU010000086.1:0-5545 GCA_039923415.1 Vulcanimicrobiaceae bacterium | reverse complement strand
TGCCAGCAGTAGCGGAAAGTTCCACGGAACGATCGCGCCGACTACGCCGACCGGCTCGGGCACGGTGTATGCGAGATAATTCGGCATCGGACCCGGAAGTGTCGATCCGTAGTTCTTGGTCACCGCTCCGGCGTAGAACTCGAACGTATCGACGATCGCACCGAGTTCGCCTTTAGCAGTGGCCAGCGATTTGCCGTTGTCGCGGACTTCCAGCAGCGCGAGGTCGTTCGATCGCTCCGCGATGAGCTGCGCCATTTTATAGATGATCTTGGCGCGCCGCGAAGCTGCCATGGTCGCCCATTTTCCGTCGAATGCTTTGCGCGCCGACGTTACCGCGCGATCGACATCCTCGCGCGATGCACTCGCGACTTGCGCCAGCGCGGCCGCAGTTGCCGGATTGCTGTTGGTATAGGTTTCTCCCGAGCTGGCGTCAAGCCAGTCGCTTCCAATGAGCAGTTGAGTCTTCGGCGGTACGGCGGCTGGCGTCATGTACTGTTTGCCTATATCCTTTCAAAAATGGTCGTGATGCCTTGACCGACACCGATGCACATCGTCGCCAGGCCGTATCGCCCGCCGCGCCGGACGAGTTCATGGAGCAGCGTAGTCGCGATCCGCGCCCCACTCGCGCCGAGCGGGTGACCGAGCGCAATCGCCCCGCCGTTTACATTCGCCTTCGCAGGGTCAATCTCTAGGTCGCGCAAGCAGGCTAGTGACTGGGCCGCAAAAGCCTCATTTATTTCGACCAGATCGATCTGCTCCATCCGCAGCCCGGCCCGCTCGAGTGCCTTACGGGTAGCCGGAATCGGACCCAGCCCCATCAGATCGGGATGCACACCGGCAACTCCGCTCGCAACTATTCGCGCCATCGGCGCAAGCCCGAGCCGCTCCGCGGCCTCCGCCTCACAGAGCAGCAGCGCCGATGCTCCATCATTGATGCCCGATGAGTTACCGGCGGTTACGCTCCCGCCGGGTCTGAATGCCGGGAGCAGTTTGGCGAGATCGGCCGGCGTAAGCGCCGGGCGCGGATGTTCATCGGCCACGACCTCGTTCACCGCAACCAGCTCGGCTGCAAACGCATCGCGTTCGACCGCCCTCTTACACTTTTGCTGTGATTCGAATGCGAAGCGATCTTGCGATTCTCGGCTGATCCGATACTTTTCGGCGACGTTCTCGGCGGTTTCACCGAGCGAGATCGGCGGATAGGCGGCTTTCATTTTTGGATTGACCATCCGCCAACCGATGGTTGTGTCGAAAATCTCCGGAGCCCGGCCGAAGGCTTTGTCGCTCTTGAGCTGGACGAACGGCGCGCGCGTCATCGATTCAACTCCGCCGGCAATCATGATATCGGCGTCGCCGAACGCGATCGCATGAGCCGCAGAATTGATCGCCTGCAAACTGCTCCCGCAGAGTCGATTCAGCGTCAGCCCGGGAACCTCGACCGGTAAACCTGCGAGTAATCCCGCCATCCGAGCCACGTTCCGATTGTCTTCGCCGCTCTGGTTGGCCGCACCGAAGAACACGTCTTCGATTCGAGCCGGATCGAGCTGGTTGCGCTCGATGATTTTGCGGATTACCAGCGCAGCCAAGTCATCCGGACGCACGTTCGCAAGCGCCCCACCGTAGCGCCCGATCGGCGTTCGGACTGCGTCGATAACCACCACACTTCGCATGCTGAGGTTAGTTGTCTGCGACGATTGGTGATTCTTCTAGGCCCGGCTCGGGCGCTTCCTCATCGCGCGCGTCGAGCACCCAGAGCGCGCGATGCGGGGCGAACTGCATCCCCTCGGATTGTGCCAAACGATTGAGTATCCGGCTCACGCGCGCGCCGCCGATTTCACGGCCCCAGGCGATCGGGCCGATCGGATAATTGGTGCCCAAACGCATCGCAAGATCGATATCATCCGCCGATGCGATGGCCTCTTGAACCGCGACGATCGCTTCGTTGATAATCGAGCCCACCACGCGCCCCAAAAATAATCCCGGCCTGTTCTCCACCAGCACAACCCGCTTGCCGATCGATTCGAAAAACTCTTGCGAGAGGCTGAGCGCATCGTCTCCGGTACATTCGGCGTCGACGATCTCCACCACGCTTTGCCCGGCGAGCGAAGATAAGATACCGTAGCCGACCAGCCGCTCAGGGTGACGCATTCGCTTCGCGACTGCTTCGAAATCGGTCGCATAGGCATCAGCGAAAAAGACCGTCTCGGCCGGAAGCAGCGTATCAAGCCGGCGAATCATCTCGCTGCGGTCGCTGACGCCGTCGCCGACATCGTACACAATGGTGGTTTCCATCGAGAGTTCGTCGAGCAAATCGTCGTTCTCAATCGTGCCGACGCGCGCATAGTGCTGCGGCAGCATCTCACTCAACTCGCCGGCAATCCCATCGAAGCCGACGATCGTAATGACTTCGTCCTCATTAAGTTCGGCATCGGCCGGCAATGCTTGGGCTTCAGGGTGTGCGGGCAATCCGCCGTCCGCATACTCATAAAAGCCAACCTGCGACTTACGACCGAGGCGACCGCCGGCAACCATCTCACGCTGAAGCCCAATGGGCGCAAAGCGCGCGGCTTGGGTGCGCTCGTAGACCGACTCGGTGGTCGCCAGATTGATGTCGAGGCCAATCAAATCCATGAGTTCGAATGGGCCCATTCGAAACCCGACTCCCCGCGCCAACATATCGAGCGCGTCGGCCGGTGCGACCTGTTCGACGAGCGCACGCAGAGATTGCAGATAGAATGGCCGCGCCACCCGGTTGACGACAAACCCGGGACTGTCGTTAACCAGTACGCCGACTTTATCGCACGCTTCGACAAAGCGCTGCGCGCGTTCAAGCACCTGAGTGTCAGTCTGCGGGAGATGCACGATCTCGACCAATTTCATCGCCTGCGGCGGATTGAAGAAATGCAAGCCGATGACTCTACCCGGGCAGTCCACCACGCCGGCAATCTCGCCGACGCTAAGCGAGGAGGTATTGGTGGCTAAGATCGCATCCGGGCCCAAGCGTTCGGCGAGCTCTGCAAAAACGCGGTGCTTTAGCTCGATCCGTTCCGGAACGGCTTCGATCGCCAGCGTTCCGCCGCTAATCTGCGCAATACTAGCGCGAAAGCTGATCCGCTCGAGCGCCGCCGGAGCGGATGCCCGCTCTGC
This sequence comes from Vulcanimicrobiaceae bacterium, assembly GCA_039923415.1. Taxonomy (GTDB): domain Bacteria; phylum Vulcanimicrobiota; class Vulcanimicrobiia; order Vulcanimicrobiales; family Vulcanimicrobiaceae; genus JALYVT01. Next base: position 2,398 of record JBDTCU010000086.1, on the reverse strand, counting down.
ATCCTTGCGCAACCGCGCGAGGGCCCGCTCGCGAACGGACGCGTCCGGCTCCACGAGTTCGACACGCAAGCCCGCTCGTGCCGCAACAAAGGCAATCCCGGCACCCATCGTACCGGCGCCGACTACGACAATCATTTCCACGGCAACGGAGATTCGCGCAGAGCTGCCAAAACCCAGTACGTCAGGTATGAAAATCCCAAGCTGGCGAGTCACCGCTTCATCGTATATCGTGGAATCGCCGTATCTGCGCTTGCGCAAAGACAGCCTCGAACTTCCCGACGGGACGCTCATCGACGACTACTACGTGCGCGAGGGCCGTGATTTTATCGTGATCTTGGCGTTGACGCCGCGAGACGAGGCGGTATTGGTGCGCCAGTTCCGATATGGCTCGCAGTCGATCACGTTGGAACTCCCGTCGGGACTGGTTGACGACGGCGAGAGTCCCTCCGATGCGGCCGCCCGCGAACTGCTGGAGGAGACCGGCTATCTGCCGGGTGCGCTCGAGCTGGTCCAAACCGCCATAGTTGCGCCCAGCAACTCGACGGGCTGCTGCCACTTCTTCATTGCAAGCGGGTGCGAGCGAGTTGCCGACCAGCGGCTGGACTCAACTGAAATCATCGAAGTGGAGCTCGTACCGCGCAGCGCACTCATTACGTTGGTGCGAACCCGCGAAATCGACTCGGTCGCGCAGATTGCCGCCGTGCATCTGCTGCTCGATCGTCTTTAAGTTCCGGCGCCGGCCTGCCGCTTCATCTGCATCGAATCGGAGGCCAGCTTCAATTCGATCTGGGTGTGGAGCGTCGTGTCGCCGCTAATGCCGCCGTTCGAGCGCTCCATCGTATCTTCGCGGACTTGGTTAGGAACTTCGTCGGTTAAATTATAGACGATCGATCCATCGGTGGTCGTATCGGACGCTTGCGCACCTTTAATTTTAAGGACCCGCTGCAAATCGATCTGCAGGATGCCGTTGGTATTGCTTTTGATCGTGTAATCCGCCGAGATATCCAGAGCCGGCGATGAGTTGGCGATTCTCCAGTGATTGTTCGCATCGAGCGTTGCAGGATCGACGAAATCTCGGCCGAGAACGCGCAGGAGCGACATCTCTTCGTCATTGACCTTTCGCGTCGTATCGTAGAAAACGCGACCGTCACCGTAGACTGCGCAGCGCACGACGGTCGCACTGCGATCGTTGCGCGCCTGCTCGCTCACATCGATAACTAAGCCCTTGTCGGCCGTCGCCGCAATCACGTCGGCCGTGATCGTGCCTTTGTCTCCGACACCCCCTTGGTAGTCTGCAACGCCGCTGCCGGTCGTTCCGATACCCGAACTGTGGATCGATGTCGTGCTCGTAATCGAAACATCGAACGTGTAGACCAGGTGGCGCAGCGGGGCAGGCGAAGCCGCCGCGGCCGAATTCATAAGCACGCCGCCGAACAGAACTGAGCAGCCGAGTGCGCGCAGGAGCACGCATAAGAAGTTTCTCATTCTAGGGTCCAGCCTGCTTCTTTACCGCATGCATCGAATCGGATGCGAGCGTGAGATCGATGTGGGTTTGGACGGTGTTGTATTGATCCATCTGCTGCTGTTGCCGGGCCATGCTCTCTTCGCGAATCAGGGTCGGCATCGAATCGGTCAGATCATAGACGATCGTGCCGTCGGTAGTCGTGTCTTGGGCCTGCGCTCCGGTCACTTTGATGACCCGCTGCATATCGATGTCCAGGATCCCATTAGTGTTCGATTTGACGGTGTAGTCGGCAACTACGCTGAGATCGGTACCCGAGCCGGTAATCTGCCAATGGTTTTTGGCATCCAATTTCGAGGTGTCCACGAAATTGCGGCCGAGCGCGCGCAGTAATTCGAGCTCTTCGTCGTTCATGGTTTGGCTGGTGTCGTAGAAGACCCGGCCGTCGCCATAGACCGCGGTCTTCACGACCGGAGCCTTGCGCGCATTCTCTGCTTGCTCGCTGATTTCGACGACCAATCCGCCGTCCGGAGTAGCTTGCAAGACGTCGGCAGTGATCGTCCCTTTGTCGGCGTTGCCGCCCCTGAAATTCGAAACGCCGCTCGCCGGAGCCGCGCTCCCCATACTGCCGTCACCCGTGCCGGTGCTGATTCCAGAGGTACTGATCGCTAAATTCGAGGTCGTAGTAAAGGTAAAGCTATAGACTAAGTGGCGAAGCGGCGGAGTCGGGTCGGCGCTCGCGAAGGTCGCGCTGATAGCAAAAATGCCGGCCGCCGGGAGGAGCACCCGCAGAAAACGTTTCATATGCGCTTGCTTCGGAACCCGACCCCCAACTTCTTCCTATGAGTGAGCCATTGAGTGAGCCATTGCCTTGAGTGAGCCATCGCCTCGCCCATGATCGTGCGGCTCGGCCGACAGGCCGAACGCGACGGATTC
>JBDTCU010000085.1:0-9550 GCA_039923415.1 Vulcanimicrobiaceae bacterium | reverse complement strand
TTGTCTGCGCTGCTATGCGATCGTGCTGGTTGTCTTGCTGATTTTGGCAGCCATCCTGCGGGTCGCGACCGGCGGATTACCGCACCTGTTGTCGGAACACATCATGACGCAAGGTCCGGGTGCCGTCCGCACCACCCAAACGCTGCCGGACGGAACAAAGGTTATACGAGTCGTCAACGCCGGCAAGCATGAAAGTGTCGAGTTGCGGGTCGCGCCTGATGGGAACACGACCCAAATCATCCACGACCCAAGCAGCCGAAGCAGCCGATCCAGCCAAGAGCACGATACCAACTTAAACTTCGGTATCTTCGGAGTGAGCGAGCATCAGAATCTCGGCGGTGATACGACGATCCTCAAGATAGGCACTTTACCGTTAGAGTTGCTGTTCGCGATATCGCTTTTCGGCGCGATGATTGTCGCGACCGTCCTGGCCGGTGCGTTGACCAAAGAAAATGAGGGGCATCTCGAACTCGCGTGGACCAAGCCGGTTTCGCGCGAAACGTACGCACTCGTACTGATGGGCGTAGACATTGCGGGCATCTTAGCCGCAATCGTCCTTGGGATTGTCTATCAGCTGATCGAAACGTCGTTTTGGCTCGTTCCGCACATAAAGCTTACCTCAAACACCGCAGAGCTTGTCGGCTTCGCGATTCTGCTGCCGATTGCGTGGTACGTTCTGCTCACTGCCTGTGCGGCTTCGCTCAAACGGATGCTTGGGATGGTCTCGGGCATGGCCTGGCCGCTCGCAGCGTTCTTGCTAATCTTCGCCACCATCAACTTCGGAAATGCGCCGGCCGCAACGGCTTTAAACCTCGCATTCCGCACCGTCGATACGATCAACCCCCTTGCCTATTTCGCCCAAATTTTCAGCCAGGGGCGTGTCACGCTGGTGCCTCCAGGTCTGGCATCGGGCATCATAGCGCTAGCTGTTATTACGATAGTGTCCACTGCTGCAGCGGTACTGCAGTGGCGCCGAGTGGAGGCCTAACTCATGGAATTCTTTGGAACCAAGTTCACGATCTCACTCGGCAGCTGGCGTCTGCGCTTTGTGTTGGCTGTCGAAGAAGCCGAAGACGAGGATGCGTCGCCGGCGATACGCCGCCCCCAGCATCACTACAGAACAAAGCCGGTTGGGCGCGCGGCTTTCTCGAACTTGAACTTTCCATCTTCAATGGAGTAGAAGTACAGGTTGGGATCGGTCGGATCGCCGCTGAACGTGAAGCTGAATTGGCCGACGATCGTATCGTAGCTGCCGCCGCCTTGAAGGGCTTCCAGCATGCCGATCCGGCTGGTTGCGCCAACCCGGCGGGAAGCGCTAATCACGATTTGGGCAGCCGCGTAGCCGAATGCGGAGTATCCGTCGATCTGACCGTACCGGCGCTCGTAGTCTCCCAAGAGCTGGTAGGCGCTTGGAGCGCGCTGCAGCGGCGGCATCGACGACGAGACAACCAGCTTGTCCAAATCCTTGGCGTATTTGTCGGTCGTCTCGGCCGTGAAAAACCCTTCGGACGCACCGAACGTTCCGATGTAGCCGGCGACCCGCAAAGCTGGAACCAGCGGCCCCATGGTCCGGCTCGAGCCGGCCAAAAAGATGTAATCCGGCTTGGCCGCAGCCAGTTTGGCGGCGGCGGCCGCATAGTCCGGTTTGTCGATTGAGAAGATGAACGAGTCGGCCTTGAAGCGTTCGACCTTGGCTTGCTGGGTGAAACCCTGGATTACAAAGTAGCCGTAGTCACCGTCTTGCGATACCGCGATTGCGTACTTTGGCTTAGCCGTTTGAGAGAGATTGCGCGCGAAGAGCTGTCCTTCAGTAGAATCCTTGGTTGGCAGCCGAAAAATATTTCGATATCCGTGCGAGGTGATCGGATCGTAGGTTGAGGTAGGAATGAGGAGCGGCATGCTGGTGTTGACGTAATTCGAGAGCGTTGCGTTAATGATGCTTCCGCTCACGCCCCCGATCACCGCCACGACGGTCGGATCGTCGGAGGCGAATTGCGCGTTGACCGTCGCTGTTGCCAAGGCATCCATATCGTCGAAGGTGCGCATTCCGAACGAGTTCGCCAGCGAGCCGCCATATTGGTTCGCGTAATTGATTGCGGCCTGAACCCCGTTGGCTAAGGCTTCACCAAGATGCACCAGCTCGCCGGAGAGCGGCGCGTTGACGCCGATGACGATCTGGGCGAACGTCGAATCACCGAACGCCGCTAATGCCGGTTTTGCGGCCAGCGCGCCGGCCGCCGCCGCGCCCCCGGCAAGAAAGTTCCGGCGTGTGCTACCGGTCGTGGTCGTCATAGTTAGTACCGTAACGTAAAGCCGGCGATGGTGGTGCCCAGGAATGCCACCGAAAACGCCATATTGGTGATGAAGATGCGTTCGTTCAAAACGAACAGGTTCTTTGCCGCGCTGAATTGGCGGTTTTCGTAGATTACCAGGATCGCCGCCAAGATCACGCCGGCATAGTATGCAGACGTTGCGTGCGCCAAATAGCCGGCCATCCCAAGGGTTACGATCATTACGCCGTGCAGTGCGATCGGCAGCACCCGACCGCTGCGTTCCCCGAATCGCGCGGGCAGCGAGCTGATTCCTTGGGCTTTGTCGACCGCGAGATCCATCAGGGCGTAGATGATGTCGAATCCGGCGACCCAAACCGTGACCGCGACGAACAGCAGCGCGGCCGGAAACGTAATCGTTCCCGCGATCCCGATGAAGGCGCCCAGCGGCGCCAGCGCGTCGACCGCGCCGAGCACGAAGTGCACCAGCCACGTGAACCGTTTGCAGAGCGGATAGAGCAGCACGCCGAGGGCGGCCAGCGGCATTAGCTTTACGCAGAGCGGGTTGAGTTCCCAGGCCGAGACCAGCAGCAGGATAAAACCGCCGGCGATCGCCCACAGCATAATCGATGGGGCCAGAGTTCCGTTCGCCAAGGCTCTCCGGGCCGTGCGAGGATTGCGCGCGTCGAGATCGCGGTCGAAATACCGATTGGCGGCCATTGCCGCGGTGCGCGCGCCGAAAACCGCCAGCGTAATCCAGAGCAGTGCGCTCCAGGATGGAACTCCCTGCGCGGCCATCACCGCGCCGACATAGGCGAACGGCAGAGCAAATAGGGTGTGCTCGATCCGAATCTCTTTTAGGAAGAGTTTCACGTACGCGGCCGGCGCAACGCTTGCGGCCCTTGACCCGACCAATCATCGGCACGCAGCGCGTCGCTAATCCGATCGAGCCCGTACTCTTTCCAGCGAGAGCTTACGAGATCGCGGGTCTGATCGTTCATCACCATGTCGGGCGGCCACTCGCGAGTGTAGCCCTCGGCTGCGTTTTTGCGGGTCGCGTCGATGCCGATTTTTAGACCCACCGCCGGTGTGTACGAAGCATGATCCAAATCGTCGACCGGCCCCGGCATCATCACCAGATCGTGCTGCGCGTCCAAATTATTCAGCACAAACCACGCGACTGCGCGCGGGTCTTGCACGTCCACATCGCCATCGACCACGATCAGCACGCGTGTGAGCATCATCATGTGGCCCAAGCCCCAGAGTGCATTCATCACCTTCTTGGCTTGTCCCGGATAGGATTTCTTAATCGAGACGATCGCTAAGTTGTGAAACCCGCCTTCAACCGGCAGATTCATGTCGACGATTTCCGGCACTACCATCTGCAGCAGCGGTAAGAAGATGCGTTCGGTCGCTTTGCCGAGCCACGCATCCTCCATCGGCGGCTTCCCGACCACCGTCGCGGCGTAGATCGGATTCTTGCGATGGGTGATACATTGCACGTGGAAGGTTGGATAGGTGTCGGCAAGGCTATAGACGCCGGTGTGATCGCCGAAGGGTCCTTCGGTGCGCATGTCGGCGTTATCGACGTACCCTTCGAGAACAAACTCCGCTTCGGCCGGCACTTTGAGATCGATTGTCTTGCACGGCACGAGATTGATTGCTTTGCCGCGCAGCAGTCCGGCGAACATATATTCATCGATGACCGGCGGAAGCGGCGCAGTCGCGCAGTAGGTGAGAATCGGATCGGCACCGATCGCAACCGCGACCGGAACTTTATCGCCCCATTTTGCGGCGTGGGCGCGGCCTTGTTTATGGCGCTGCCAGTGCATCCCGGTTTCGCGCGCATTATACACCTGCATCCGGTACATGCCGACGTTAGGCTGGCCGCTCTGCGGATCTTTCGTAATGACCAGCGGCAGTGTCACGAACGGGCCCCCATCCAGCGGCCAGGTCGTCAGTACCGGCAGCCGTCCCAGATCGGGTTCGGTGATGACGACCTCTTGGCAGGCGCCGCTCTTGACCGTTTTCGGAATCGCATTCGCCAGCGGCGCAAGTGAAAACAATTTTCCAAGCTTTTCGCTCAGCGAGCTTGGCATCGAGAGGTCGAGCAGCGAGCGAATCCGGTCGCCGGCCTGGCTCAGGCGGTCGATTCCCAGAGCCAGCGCCATGCGCCGTTCCGAGCCGAACTGGTTAGTGAGCACTGGAAAACTCGACCCTCGCACGGCTGTGAAAAGCAGGGCCGGACCGCCGGCCTTCACCACCCGATCAGTGATCTCGGCGATTTCTAGATGCGGATCGACTAAGACGTCGATCGTATGCAGATCGCCGATGCGGCGCAGCCCTTCGACAAACGCGCCCAGAGATTCAAAAGCCATCACGGGGGATGTTAGGCACAAGGTCACCGGAATCCGTCGCTTTGGAGGCCGTCCGATCGCGTCAGGGTCTGACCGGCGTGTGTACATGCTCGGGGCGCACTCCTACGCCCACAAGGTAGGCCGGGATTCGTCGTATTGCGGGAAACCAGGTAAAAAGCTTCATAATGGCCGGCGGCGTCATAATGCGCGGGTTACCGAGAATCCCAGTAATCACCCGGTTCTGAATGAGCACTTGAGCGGCTTGCGTTAAGCGGGTCGGAAAGAGCCGACGGCGCTGCACGGCCGCCAAGGCTTTCGGTGTCAGCGTCTTTTCGTAAAGCGGGCCGGCTAAAATATTCGCAGCCGCGACCGCGTCTTGAACCGCGAGATTGATACCGACGCCGCCGATCGGCGACATTGCGTGGGCCGCGTCGCCGATGCACAACAAGCCGTCACGATACCATTTTTCAAGACGATCGACGGTGACGGTGAGTAGCTTGACGTCGTCCCAGCTCGCGATCTCACTGGTGCGATCGCTCAAGAACGGCCCAACTTGCGCGAGCAGAGTGCGAAAAGCAGCAAGTCCGCGCGCTTGAATATCATCAAAGCGGCCTTTTGGAATGACGAGGCCGCATTGCCAGTACGAGTTGCGATTGATTGAAATAAAGATATGACCTTCAGCGATGCGCCCAAATGTTTGACCGCCGTCGCGCTCTCTTCGTGAAATGCTGAACCACAAAACGTCCATTGGTGCCCCCAATTGTTTGGGCTGCATCTTCGCGCGCGCGCGGCAGGTAGAGCTGCGTCCGTCAGCCGCAACGACGAGATCCGCGTAGATTTCGTCGATTCCGTCCGGCATGCTCGCGCGCACTCCGATTACGCGATCGTTATCGTAGAGGAGGTCTTCCGCCTGCGCGTTCATACGCAGATGGAAACCTGCAAATGCTTTGGCATGTAAAGCAATAAAGTTTAAGAAGTCCCACTGCGGCATGAGCATCAGGAACTTGCAGTGAGTCGGCACGTACCTAAAATCTGCCAGTTGAATCGTGGTATCTCCGATTACGCCCGCAAGAACCTGCGCTTCATTATGCGGCACCTTGAGAAACTCGCCCAAAAGCCCAATCTCGGCCACCACATCCATGGTGGACGGATGGATGGTGTCGCCGCGAAAGTCACGAAAAAAGTCGGTGTGTTTCTCGAGGACCACAACATCGACACCTGCTCGAGCAAGTAAAAACCCTAACATCATTCCCGCAGGACCTCCGCCAACGATGCAGCATTGCGTTCTCACGTTAGTCGGAGTACTTTGGGAGACGCAGGATGAATTGGGCGCCGCCGCCATAAGCGGCAGCGACGCTGATTTCTCCGCCATGGGCGTGCGCGACCCAACGGACGATCGCCAGGCCGAGGCCGCTGCCTTGACCGTCGTCGCTTCGACGGTAAAAGCGCTCGAAGACTTTCTCTCTGAGTTCAGAAGGAATGCCTTCCCCATCGTCTTCGACGATTAAGTACGCGTGCTGCGCGTCAGCCCGCGTGAACACGCGAACCGTGCTCGCCGCGTGCCGCAACGCATTAGCGATCAGGTTACGCGCGACTTCCTTGAGCCGGCGTTCGTCGCCGGTGACGATTGCACTTGCAGGGGCCGCGGTTATGGTAATGCTGCGGCTCTGAGCTATGGCAGCAAACTCGCGCGCGGTAACCGCTATCACCGCGCCCAAATCGACCGGCTCCGCGTGAAGTGCGCCGGGCGCGGGATCGCGCGCAAGGGTCAATAACTCGGCGATTAGCGTGGACGCTTCCAGGGCCGTTTCAGCAATCGTTGCGAAAGCCTCGCGAGCGCGGTCATCGGCGGCCGGCCCAGCGGCTTGGGCTAGCGTTGCGATGGTTGCCAGCGGTGAGCGCAGTTCGTGGGCAGCGTCGGCCGCAAATTGCCGTTCGCGCTCGCGCGACGCGATCAGCGGCGCAAGCGATGCCCGAGCCAAGAGATACGATGCAATCCCGACCACGATCAGGAGCGGGATCGCAAATTCGACTATCGTTGCGCCAACGTGACGCATCGCCAGCGCATAACCGGCTATACCCTCGGGCGTACCTAGCGCCGGCTGCATCAAACTGGTGTATTGACTGCCGATTAACCAATACGCCGCTAGCCCGAACGCGATAACCACGCACGCGAAAATCGCAAGATAGATTCCGGTGAGTCGCGCGATCACGCTTCGACCCGGTAACCGATGCCCCAAACGGTTTTGATGAGGTCTCGCGCGCCGGCATCTTTGAGTTTGTGCCTCAGTTGACTGATGTAAACGTCGACGATGTTGCTGGAACCCTCGAAGTCGTATTCCCAAAGGCGCTCGAGCAGTTGGGTGCGCGAGAAGGTGATTCCAGCGTTGCGTGTCAGAAACTCCAGAACGCGAAACTCGGTCGACCCGAGCTCGATCGGGTGCTGGTCGTAAGACGCCGTCCGCGCGCCGACATCGATACTCAGTTTACCGATGCACAGAACCTGCTGGAGCGGTTTATCGGCTCGGCGCAGCAGCGCATTTATCCGCGCTACGAGTTCTTCTTCGACGAACGGCTTCACCAGGTAGTCGTCAGCCCCGCAGTCCAGCCCGCGCACCCGGTCTTCGACCGCATCGCGCGAGGTCAGCATGATAACCGGCGTCTGAATGCCTTGCGCGCGAGCCTGTGCGACGATGGCAAAACCGTCGCGTTTAGGCAGGACGATATCCACAACCGCGATATCGGCACTGCCGCGCAAGAGGTAATCCAGGCCCACCTCGCCATCGGCCGCAATCTCAACCGCGAACTTCCGACGCTCGAGCATCGTGCGGACCGCGCGGGCGATCGTGAGCTGATCCTCGATCAGCAGAACTCGCATCCAGGTTTATAGGCCGCTAGGCCATGGAAATCCCACCGTAAGCGCGGCGCTGAAGAATCCGGGGCCGCCTCCCAGGAACTGGCGGCGCTCGATCAGCAGCCGCGAGTGCGGCGTCAAGAGCGCGGCTGCGTAATAGACGATGTCACGAGTCGCCAGCGGGTTTGCGGCCGCATCGTACCGGACTCCCAAGTAGCCGTGCGGTCCCGGATAGTATTTCAGGCGAACGTACCCGCCGCTGCTGAACTGCGAGGTGCCGAATCCGTCGGCATTCGCGTCGTTCCCCCACCATTGTTCGGCTTGCGCATCGAACTTGCGATAGGTAGTGTGCGCAAAGAGATTGTAGCGCCGGTATGGGTCGCCAAAACCAGAGCGTCCGGTCGGGGTGATTTGGCGCTGTCCTTCCACGAGCGCGCCGCCGATCTCGGTATTCAGCGCGATCGAATCGCGAAGGAAAAGCCCAACTTCCGGGGCACTGACTCCGGTTGTTTCACCCGTCGCAATCGGCTTGCCGCCGTATGGTGCACCTTTGAACTCACCAAACGCAACCGTCAAGTCGCTCCGAACCTTGCCGACCGTTCGTTCGTACTGGATGCCCAAGCGGGGTGCCGCTAAGGTGAGATCGTCCAATCCAACCCTCGTCGAATAGTATCCGTATCCGGAAAGGTCGTCCAGACGCTGCCCGGGAGATTGCACCAGCGGAAGCTCGAAGAGCCCGGCGCGGTACAGTGCCTTGGTGTGGGCATTATAGTTTGCAAGATAGGCTAAATAGGCTCCGCTCGGGCCGCCCCCGGCACCAAGATTGTAATGTAAGAAAGCGCTCACCGAGCCGAGGTCGGCATTCGAGAGCAGCACGCCGCCGGGCGTGTAGCGGCGGGTTCCGGCCGCCGGCGTTTTATCATATTCAAGTTGATAGCGGATTGCGAACAGGGTCGTGCCGTGTCGCCTAATCGGCAGTTGGTAACCCTGGTTGCGAAATTGATTGCCGAATGCATTGAGTTCCGGCAATACTGAATGACAGGCACCGCATTGCAAGTGGTAGCGCTGCGCGAAGAGCGGAATAGCGCTGGCCGGAGCCGCGAGCGCGATTGTCATCGCGATGAATCCGATCGCGAGGATTATCCGATTACTGAACAACGAGCACTCCTCGCATCGGCGCGCCGTAATGATGGGCGCAACCGAACAGGTAGGTTCCGGGCCGATCGGCCACAAATGTCGGCGAACTCGCGCCGGCGGCCAAATCGCCCGAACTCCAACCGGACGATATCTGACTTCCACTCGGTGTAAAGGCGGCGAGCGTAAATGGCGTACTCGCGGGGAAGCTCGTTCCGCTGATCGAGGTGGCAGTGTGGGCAAAGCCGTCGCTGTTCACGAAGCGGATTAGCGTGCCGACTGCGACGGTGGTCGTTTCAGGCGCATATCCCTGAAGCATCCCGAGCGGTGATGAAATCGCCAGATGGGTGGTGAGATTTACATCGATCGTTAGGGCCCCCGCACCGCTCGAGTTCCCCGCCGGCCCGATGGCTCCCGGCGTGCAGCTCGTTACCGCGAGCGGAACGATCGAAAACATTGCCGCTACGTGCACTAATCTGCGTATCATTCCATTAACCTGTTCCAGTCGACCGAGAGTTCGCGATACAGATCGGCGCTGAAATCCGTCGAGGCTAAAATCGTTTTGGTAAGTTTTCCGTGTTTGTCCAAGAGGTAGATATAGGTTGTGTGGATATCGGCGTAGCCGCGTCGATCGCGCTGCGCCAGCACGTTGTACGATCGCATGATGCGATGAACCTCGGACGGCGAACCGGTTGCCAACTGCCAGTAGTGCGCGTTTGCGTCGTATTGCTTGGCGACGGCGCGCATCCGGGAGGGCGGATCATTCTCCGGGTCGAGGGTGATCGAAAGTAAATGAATCCGCACGTGATCGATAGCCAGGTCGCGTGAGACTTGGGCGAACTGCGCGTTGATCAGCGGGCATGCATCGGTGCAGTGGGTTGCGATGAACGTTAACACGACCGGCTCGCCGTGCAATCGGTCGAGTGTGAAGACGC
>JBDTCU010000084.1:0-5184 GCA_039923415.1 Vulcanimicrobiaceae bacterium | reverse complement strand
TGAGCCAAGATGAAGCGGCGTCGGCGAGCCGCCGGGTGCGGAGAGCAGCACATCTTGATCGACATATCCGGCCTCCTGCTGATCGTCGAGCGCGAAAGCGTAACCCAACCGGCTGCGGCTGCCGGTTACATTCGTCCAACCTTCGCTGCGCCCGAACGAACCGGTGCTGAATGAAAAAGAAGTATGCGGCAGTTTGGTAGGGCGCAGTGAGACGACGTTTACCGCACCGCCGATCGTATTGCTGCCCTCGCTATCTTGGGGACCGAGACCCTCGGTCACATCGACGTCCGAAAATGCCGCGACGGGAAAACGCGAGAGGTCTAAGTCGCCGGTATTGCCATCGTTGAGAATCTGGCCGTCCAGAGCGACCAGCGTTTCGGACGGGTCCGGCCCTCGCAGAGCGATGACGCTCGGCGCACTGGCCGCACCGCCATCCGGCCGCGCAAACGTCACCGAGGGCACTTCCGCCAAAGAATCGATGACCCGGTCGTAGCCTGCCCGATCCATCTCCCGGCGGCTGATGGTGATCGACGGAATTGCATTGCGGACTAACGCCAGACGGCCATCCACCGTGACACTCCCGATCGTCCTCAGTTTGGGCGAATCAGAAGGCTCGAGCGCGATGTCCAGAACGACATCGTGGTCGATCTGGACCGGCCCGACACTCGTCGGTGCGTATCCGTCGGCGCGCGCGTCGAGCAGATACGATCCGGGGTCGAGATGCAGGCTGAATTTGCCGGCCGGATTGCTGCTTGCCGTAAGATCCCGTTTGCCGTGCAAAACGACCTGCGCATTCGCCAGCGGCGCGCCTGAGGGCGCGTGAACCTGACCGGAGACGGTACAGCAGAGGGCCGCGATTGCGGCAAGCAGGATCATTGTGAGTTCTATGCTTTCGACGAGGTGCGTTCCTGTAGCGGGAAGTTACAATAGGTGCATTTCGCACTCATAAGCTCACCCGAGCGAAACGATGATCGTCGAACCGCCCGACCCGACCTGTTCGGATGCCTGCGCGTCTGGTTTCCAGACGTTGCACTACAGCCAGGCCCATCGACGCACTGATGATTGATCGAAGCAATCTGTCCGATGCGCGGCACCGCGTAACCGCAAGTTCGCTCGATCAGCTGGATGAGGACGAGTTCACCGCTTTCATCGAAACCTACGCGCAGCGGCCGGAGATGCTGAACGGTGAAACCGTGCGCACGATCATCAATCAGCAAAAGAGTTACGAAGTCGGTGTGCGGATGGCCGCGCAAGCGCGCGAACAGGACCAACGACACGAGCGCCTTATGGCCCGGCTCATCCAGCCAACCGTTCCCGGCTATACCGAGAGCGGCCGTACGATTCATCTGATCTTCGAGTTGAAAAACAAGAGTCCAAAAACGATACGGCATCTTATCGCCGCGATTGAGGTTGACGACCGAGTCACCCACAACCGGATCGCCCTTTCCGAACTGCGGATCGCTCGCACGATCCCGGGAGAGAGCAAGCACCATCCGGTTCGCCTGCCCGATGCGCTATCTGCGCTTCGGCGAGGACGCCGGCGGGATGCGCTTAGCCCAAGGCAGACCCAAGTCGATCTCGCTCGATACCGAGACCATCAGCTATGCCGACGCTACCAGCGCCGGCGGCGATGATTGACAATAATCATAGGGCCTGGGATGGTCTTTCCCGTAAGATAGCCGGGTGGATTTCAAAGGATATTTTAAGGGTCTGGCGCGGGTCACCCGAACGTTTAAATTCGAATATAGTGGTTTTAAAGCGCAAGGCGTTCCGGCGATTCTGGTCGCCGTGAGCGGCGTCGTACTAGCAGTTGGAGTCGCCAAGGCGCTGAGCCAAGGGGCCGGCCATCTGCCTGATACGCTCAAAGAGGCGCGGGGACTCGCCGAGGCGTTAAGGTCTAGCGCTCCGCGGCTCAAGTCCTAATGATCGACAACGGCTCGCTTACCGCCCTGATCCGCGCCGATATGCCCGATGCACAAGTCGACGTGGTTGACCGCACCGGCACGATGGACCATTTTAATGTCAAGGTTTCCTCCCGCGCGTTTGCCGGAAAGACGCTGATCGAACAGCATCAGATGGTCTACGCCGCGCTGCGCGCCGCGCTCGCAGACGGGCGCGTCCACGCCGTCGAACTAAAAACCCACCTTCCGGAGAACTAACCATGTCACTGCAGCTCAAAGAACAGATCGACCAAGAGATCGCCGCCAACAAGATTCTCGTGTACGGCAAAGGCACCAAAGCAGCACCGCGTTGCGGCTTTACTCTGGAGACCATCCAGTTTTTCGATAAGTACGGCGTCCCGTTCGAAGTCGTGGATGTGCTCGAAAACATGGAGAAACGCGCCGTCTTGGCCGAGATGACCGACTGGCCGACGCTGCCCAAAGTATTCATCAACGGTAAGTTTTACGGCGACACCGATATTCTGGGACCGATGGAGCAGAACGGTGAACTTACCCAAGTGCTCACCGAGACCTTCGGCAGCGCGCCGCAAGTCAAACAAACCATCAACCTGCATTAGGGATGTCCACGCACACGGTCATCTCAGGCGCCGAGCTGCTCGCGCATATCGACGATCCTTCGTGGGTCGCAGTTGACTGTCGTCACAGCCTGATTAGCTATGACTATGGCCGAACGGAGTACGCCAAGTCGCACATTCCGGGCTCGGTTTTCTTTGACGTTGAAACCGATCTCGCCGGCGTGAAAACAGGAAAGAACGGGCGGCATCCGCTCCCCTCAGTTGACACGCTTGTGCAAACCTTGCAAGCCGCGGGCATCGGCGATGATACGTTCGTGGTGGCCTACGATGATGCGAATTTGGGTTTTGCTGCGCGGCTGTGGTTTTTGCTGCGGCTTATCGGTCACGAAAATGTCGCGGTCCTCGATGGCGGCTGGAAGGCCTGGAATGGCGCGGGGTATCCGGTTAGCGAGGCTCGGCCGAGCAGACCGGCAGCGACCTTCACTCCGAAGCCGCAGCCGATGGTCGTAGACGCTGGCTTCGTCGGCGCGCAGTTGGATTCTCCAAACACGCGGCTCTTAGATGCGCGTACTGCGGAACGTCACATGGGCATCAACGAGACGATCGATCCGGTCGGAGGCCATATTCCCGGCGCGCGCAATCGTTTTCATCAAGAAAACCTCTCCGACGCCGGACTGCTGAAATCGCCGGAGCAGCTGCGCGCTGATTTTAGCGAAGTAGTGGAATCGCTTGCGCCTTCACAAATCGTGCATTTTTGCGGGTCTGGCGTAACTGCCTGTTTGAATCTGCTCGCGATGGAACATGCGGGAATGTCAGGTTCGCGCGTTTACGCCGGTTCGTGGAGCGAATGGTGCGCAAACCCCGCGCGCCCGATCGCGCGCTAGCTGACGCGCTGAGGCGGCGGCACCGCGCCGGGCCGTGCAATCTTACCGGCAGGGGATGCCAGCAGGCGCTCTAGATCGGTCTCGCTCGGCTCTCGCGAGAAATCTCGCGCCGCATCGACGATGCAGTAGAACCCGAACGGGTCGCTTCCGCGATTGAGAAATTGATGCAGCTCCAGCGGTCCAACGTACACAACATCGTTGACGGCAATCTCGGTGACCTCTTCCCCAACTACCGCGTGGCCGATTCCGGTCTTGACGATGACGAAGTGCTCGTGCTCGTGTTTTTCCAGCCGCGAAACTGCGCCGGGTTGCAACTCAAAGTAGCGCAACTCCATTGCCGGACCGCTCTCGCAGGCATCGCTCTTACGCCCACCCACAATCGTGTGGCGCTCGACGCCGACTGCGGCGCCGGGACGGTAACCTTCAACCGGCACGCCTTCCCAGCCGCCGGCGGTCGAGTGAATGACTGATTTCTGCATTGGAAACAGCATAGCATAGTTACGGCGACGGTGAGCCGGCCAGCGTTGTTTGGCAAAAGAGAGTCCGGGATTGGCTCGCGGCATTCACTTGAAAATTGAGCACGTAGTGTCCGGCAGCCGGACAGGCCGGCTCGCCAGTCGTGATGGACGGAATATCGGGACGGTCGTACCAAGCGGGCTCGGGATAGTGAGGCTGTAAGCTGATGTGTCCGCTTCCGGCAACGAACAGCGCAAAGGGCGGCGCTCCGGCCGAGAGTTCACTTACGTCGGCCTGGGTCTGCAACGGCGGGATCGTGGTCCGCGCCATCGCGGCGAGTCCGTTCGGGCGTCCTGAGTAAAGCGTCATTCGAGCCCCGGTTTCGAGCGGCTCGACAACGATCGTCGCGCCATTTCCACTCGTTGAGGCGACCGCCTGCGCGGCGGCCAGAAGTCCGCCGAAAGCGACCGCTGCCGGACCGATTGCAACCGGTCGCGACCCTTGCGTCAACCCGACACCGGCCGCAATCAGCATTGCGGTAATCGCCACCACAACCACAACCTCTATCAGACTGGAACCGCGCTCACCCATGCCGTTCGCAGTACCCGGCATTGCCGAAAAGGGGACGGCGCACGCCGAGCGGCATTTCTCGCGAATGACGCGTTACTGGCTCTTCAAAAGCGAACCAGATACCTACGGTTTAGAGCATCTCAGACGCGACGGGGTTACGCCTTGGAGCGGGGTGCGCAGCTATCAAGCCCGCAACAACATGCTGGAAATGAAACTCGGCGATCAAGGTTTTTTCTATCATAGCAGCACCGCGCAGCCGGGCGCATTCGGAATCTGCGAGGTCGTTAAAGAGGCCTATCCCGATTTTACCGCGTTTGAGCGAGGCGGCGAATACTACGACCCGCGCAGCAAGCCCGAGCGACCAATTTGGCAGATGGTCGATGTGAAGTTCGTGCGCGCGCTCGCGCGCCCGGTGCTGCTGGCCCAAATGCGCGCCGAGCCTCGGCTCTTCGGAATGGAATTGCTGAAAAAAGGATCGCGCCTTTCGGTTCAGTCAGTGATGCCGCACGAATGGAATATCGTGCTCGAAATGTCGAATCAGCCGGCTTGAGATTTGGTGAGAAAGACGTGCTGACTATCCACCGGCAACGCTGCAGCGCTCGGACGCACGCGCCAATACCTCCCATCGGTTTCGAGTTGGCGGCTCTTGAGATTATCGGCGAACATCACCGCAAGGATCTCGCCGTAAATCGTTTGAGCCAGCAATGGGTCTAGGATCGGCACCGCGGTTTCAACCCTGCGATCCAGACTGCGTCCCATCCAATCTGCGCTGCCGATGTAGATTTCCCGGTCGCCGTC
>JBDTCU010000083.1:0-3538 GCA_039923415.1 Vulcanimicrobiaceae bacterium | reverse complement strand
CAGTTTGGAAAGCCCAGACCGAGATCGGAAACACCTATGTTTTTGAAGGCGACGACGAAAAGGCGATCGAGTGGTTCGATCGAGGAATCGCCAATCGGCCGGCTGCCGCTCCGGTGCGGATCAATCGAGCGCGGGCATTGGAACGGCTCAAACGGTTTACCGAATCGGAAGCGGCCTATCGTTCACTATACGAAGAGTTTGCGGACCAGACTTCGATTTTAGATTATGTCAACTACCTCTTGCGCCGCCATTTCGATCTCCAAGCCGTGGAGATCATAGAAAAATCTTACCTAAAGTTACCGCCGCGCGTCGCGGTGAGCACCCTGGCTATTGCGGGAATGGTAGCGCAGCGTCAGGGCTGGGTTGATGGAGAGCGCTATTTAAAGTTGGCTGTCGAGCTAATGCCGGGGTGCGCCGAAGTGCTTACACCGCTTGAGGCTTTCTACCGCCGGTGCGGCAACGAAGACGCAGTTTCTCAACTATTGGAAAATGAGGCGAAGACCGACCCGGTAGAGCCGGCCGATTTCCTACGTCGATCGTATTCCGCGATCGCCGCACAGAGGTTTGAGGACGCTCTGGAGGCCGCACTTGGCGGACTTACGATTGCACCAAGCGACCCGTTCTTGCGGTACAACGCCGCAGTTGCCGCAGTGAATCTGAAAGTGCTGAAGGTGGCGCTCGAACACCTTGAGAGTATCAATCAAGACGCGGGCGTTTGGGTTCAGGCCGAGTATCTGCGCGCTGTAATTTTGCGTGAACTCGGACGCATGGATCAAGCCCTAGCGTCGCTCGATAGATTGCTCGCGGCAGATCCCGATCAGTTGGATGCGGCGCTCCTGAAGGCCGCTACCTTGGAAACGCTGAATCGAGCGCCCGAAGCCGAGACCACGCTCACCTCAGCGATGCAACTCTCAAAACAGCGAGTTGGAGTCGAACTGGCCGGGTTGTACCTGCGGCAAGGTCGAATTGCAGACGCGCAGCGCATCGCCGAAGAGGCGCTCTCCTAATCTTGGATTACTCGATCATCATTCCGGTTTTTAACAAGGCCGGACTGACCCGAAATTGTCTTGCGAAACTTCGGCCTACCCTGGAAGGTGCTGGTGTCGGCGAGATTATCGTCATCGACAACGGCAGCACCGATGAAACCGCGCGTATGCTGGACGAATTTCCTTGGATTCGCCGCGTCCGTAATGAACGTAATCTCGGTTTTGCCGGCGCTAATAATCAGGGAGCGAGACTAGCTCGCGGGCGCCTGTTAGTTTTACTTAATAACGACATCGAACCACATCCCAATTGGCTAAAGGCAATGGTTGCCGGCGCCGCTCCGGATGTGGGCGCCGTCGGCGCACGTCTATTATTCCCCAACGGCACGCTGCAGCACGCCGGTGTGGTACTGGCGCCGCTGCGGTTTGGCTCGGGCGGCTTCATCGCGCTTCACGATCTCTACGGTGCCGCAGGTAATCACCCGGGAGCGTTGGTCCGGTCGGATTATCAAGTAGTAACCGGAGCTTGCATGCTCACCCCGCGCGAACTCTATCTCGATTTGGGTGGCCTGGACGAGGGTTTTTGGAACGGCTATGAGGACGTCGACTATTGCTTGAAAGTTCGCGCGCAAGGGCTCCGCGTAGTGTACGAGCCGGATGCCGTCCTGACGCACTTTGAATCGCAGTCGGGCAGTCAGCGGTTTCGACGCGCCAGCGCAAATATCGAACGTTTGGGTGCTCGCTGGGCAGGCAAAGTTGTCTATGATGTGGCCACCCATTATCTTCCACGCGGAATGGTGCGCCGCGAAGCGCGCCTATCGCGCGGCGCGCACACCATGATCTCGGTGGCCGTTCCGAAGACTACGATCGTCGTGCACGGAGATCGCGCGCGCTACGATGACCCGGTGTGGATGAACGCGCTCAGGTCCACTATCGCTCCGGTCGAGCGGGTCGTTTGGGCGGGTAAGGATGAAGCGGTTGCCGCAGCACGGCGGGAGACCGAACTCCGGTCGGATCGGTACGTCGCATTTGTAGATTCGCGAGCCGCGCTCGACGCAGGCTGGCTTGACGAACTCGTGCGGCAAGTGGAGTACGGGCTGAACACCGTCGCGGCGACTGGGGCGCCCGAACTGCCGCGGTCGGAGGACGTTTGCAGCGTCGCAGCGGACGCGCGCTGCACGCTTCTCTCTATGCGTCACTTTCCGCAACACATGCGGTTGGACTCGTTCGGGAGCTTGGATGGTGCGCTGGCCGATTTCACGCTGCGCGCCATACCGCTTCGTCTTGGAACCAGAGGAGTTGCACGCGATCTCGGCTCTCTGCCGGAGGTTGCGGATGATAAAAGCTTTGAGGCCAAGTATGGTGAACCGATTTCGGCGGCGATCACCGCTGATCTGGCGAAGGCCGAACGGATATTGCGAGATTCGCCCAAGCGGACGCGCGGTTTGGTGTCGATCGTAATGCTGAGCTGGAACGCGCCCCAATTTACCAAGATGGCGCTCGAGTCGATCCGCGCGTACACCAGTTCCCCATACGAAGTGATTATCGTAGACAATGGATCGCGCGAAGATACGACCGGCTGGCTGCATTCTCTGGATGACGTCACGGTCATCTATAACGCTGCGAACCGGGGGTATGCGGGTGGGAACAATCAGGGTTTGGCGGCGGCAAAGGGCGACTATGTGGTTCTGCTCAACAACGACGTGGTCGTTACCGAGGGATGGCTGGACGGCTTGCTCGATCCGTTCGACCGAATACCCGGCTTGGGCGTCAGCGCGCCGCGCAGCAACATCGTCGCCGGTCACCAAGTCATCGTCGATGCCGCCTATCAAGATATGGCCGCGATGCACCTGTACGCGGCACAGCGGCGAACGCGCTATCGCCGGCACGGGTACGTTACCGATCGGGCCATCGGGTTGTGCTTGTGCATCGATCGCCGGGTAATCGATGAAGTCGGCGGTATCGATGAAACCTTCGGCGTCGGAAACTTCGAGGATGACGACTTCTGCTTGCGGGTGCGCGGCGCGAGGTACCGCATCTACGTTTGTGACGACGTCTTCATCCACCATTTTGGAAGCCAGACGTTTGCTGCGAATAAAATAGACTGGCATCAGACGATGCGGGAAAACTGGACGAAGTTCGCAGCCAAGTGGGGCCTGCCTCCCGAATATCCTGAAAGCGGATATCAGTCAGGCGCCGCGATCTTACGCGGTTTCGATCGCTCTGCGCACTATGTTCCGCTGCCGACGCCCGCGGCCGAGATTGGTGAGCCGGTAGACGTTCGTACCGGATACAGCGTTGCATTCGTTGCGGCGGTTCGGGACGAGCACGATTGGAACGAGATCGGGAGTTTTGTCAGGCGTTATTTGAGCGCGTTTACGGCCGCAGATGACACCTTGCTCGCGATCGCAGCCACCGGGGAACTGGCCGCCGCGCTGCTGGGCCAGCGCGTCGAAGCGGCGATCGCGAAGCTGGGAGTCTTGCCGGAGGCGGCCGCCGATATTGAAATTAGCGACGAGCCGGATGCCCAGGGTTGGGCTGCGACTCTCTCAGCG
>JBDTCU010000082.1:0-7901 GCA_039923415.1 Vulcanimicrobiaceae bacterium | reverse complement strand
CGCTCGGTTCGCAAAATCTCGACGGCATCGCCACGAGCGGCTACAACAACACGATGACGATGGCGATGACGCACGCAACCGGCTCGTGCCGCAACGGTTCGTTCTCGATGAACAGCACCCAGTATTTTGCGCTGATAAAAGAGCCGCAGATGCACTTTGCCGCGGGGCCCGCAGCTCACGCGCCGAGCGCGCGCGTGCCGATCGATCCGCGCAGTCTAGTCAGCCAAGGCGGCTGCATTCCCAGGTTCACCGTTCAAAGCAGCGGACCGACCCCGCCGGCTGGGCGTTTCATCATGTACTCCCGCATCTCGATGCAGCCGCAAAACGCGTCCGCGAACGCTTCCGGTTTTGCTTTCGTCACCGAACGCGGCAACGTGAAGATGCTCTCCGTCTCGGCGGCGGCGATGCTCTTTGAGATTCCTCCCGGCTTCACTCGGGAACAATAGAGCATCGAGCTAGGCAGATGAACAGCCGCTTGCTTGTATGTTTCGAGTACCGCTACAACCACGGGCGGCAACGAAAGCGTGCGATTAGTCATAAGCTTTCATGGGAAATATGTAGCGTACTGCGGAGAATTGGTGCTCGTTGCGGTGGTGCGATGGATGAGCGTCAATCATTTCACGAGCCCGCGCGGGTTGACGGCTTGCCGGCCCACTCGCTCAAAGACTTCACGGAGGCTGCAGAGTATGTTGCGAACCGGTCTCGGTAACGGCACTACTACGAACGGCCATTCGCGCGCGTCGAGGGTCGGCCTCACCGAATCGCGCAAAGCCGAACACATTCGAGTTAACCTCGAGGAGAACGTCGACGGCCAAGGCATCTCGAATGGATTCGAGGAGTACCGTTTCGTGCACTGCGCGCTTCCGGAGATCGATTTTGCGGAGATCGACACGAGCTGCGAACTGTTCGGACGCAGGCTCGCCGCGCCAATCTTGATCTCGTGCATGACCGGCGGAACCGAAGAAGCTCGCCAAATCAACTGCGGCTTGGCACGGATAGCCCAGCATCTGCATCTTGCCATGGGCCTTGGTTCGGGACGCGCATTGCTTGAGGATCCCGCACTCATCGAGAGCTTCGACGTGCGCGCGCTTGCGCCCGATATTTTGCTGTTCGCAAATCTCGGCGCGGTGCAGCTGAACAAAGGCTATGGAGTTGCGGATTGCCGCCGATTGGTCTCGATGCTGGGTGCCGACGCATTAGTGCTCCACGTCAACGCTTTGCAGGAAGCGCTGCAGCCGGAAGGCGATCCCGCATTTAAGGGGCTGTTCGCGAAAATCGAAGCAGTCTGTTTGCAACTCGAAGTGCCGGTGATCGTTAAAGAGGTTGGCTGGGGTATCGCCCCCGATACGGTTCGCCGCCTAGTCGACTGCGGGGTATCGGCAGTTGATGTGGCCGGAGCGGGCGGAACCTCATGGAGTGAGGTCGAGCGGCATCGGATAAACGAACCTTGGCGCGCGCGAGTCGCGGCGGCGTTTGCCGGTTGGGGTATCTCCACGGCCGAGGCACTGCGCGGTGCACGCAACGCCGCTCCGCAGAATCCGCTCATTGCGAGCGGCGGAATCCGCAGCGGAATCGACATTGCGAAAGCAATTGGACTCGGCGCACATCTGGTCGGAGTCGCCGGTCCATTCCTGCGCGCGGTAACCAAGGGCGTCTCGCCGGCGACCGATCTTGCTCGCGAGTATATTGAGGTCTTGCGGGTCGCCATGTTCGGGATCGGCGCGCGCAACCTCGCCGAGTTGCGCGACACGTCGCGCTTGCGGCGAAACGGCGAAGATTCGGGTGCGCCATCGGCATCGACATTGCGTTATCGCACCGACGGCGCCGGAAAGTTTCGGGATATCACCGATGACGTTGCCGCGATTGTGAAAGCCTCCGGAGTTCGCACCGGTCTCGCGCACGTCTACTCGATGCACACCACCGCCGCAATCCGGATCAACGAGCACGAAGACTTTCTGCTGGGAGACTTCGAACGATTTCTGGAGCGAATTGCACCGCGCGGCGACGGGTTCTACGACCACGATCGGATCGAGGATCGGGTCGATGTGTCTCCCGACGAACCGCGCAACGGCCATTCACACTGCCGACATCTGCTGCTCGCATCGAGCGAGACGCTGCCGGTGATCGATGGCGGGCTCGCGATCGGGGAGTGGCAGAGGATCTTCCTAATCGAGTTATGTTCGCCCCGAAACCGCTCGGTCATCGTACAGGTACTTGGGCGTTGAAGAGCGCGGATTTCTATTGCCGCAAGCTGGCGACATCGCACTACGAAAACTTCAGCGTTGCCTCGCCGTTCGTCGGCCTTGAGCGCCGGCGCGATCTCTGGCGCATCTATGCGTACTGCAGGACCACCGATGACTTCGGCGATGAGCACGACCTTACCGGCGCCGGTGAATCGGCCGCGCGAACCGCGCGGCTGCAACGTTGGCGCGAAGACGTCGCCGGTCTCTTTGCGGGTGCGCTGCCGATCCATCCGGTGCTGATAGCACTGCGCGATACGATTGAACGGCATGGTTTACGCGCGCAGTCATTTCTTGACCTTATAGACGCCAACGTGCAAGACCAGCACGTGGACAGCTACGAGGACTGGGCTACCCTTCGTGACTATTGTTCTCGCTCGGCGGCGCCGGTCGGCCGGATGGTCTTGGGCGTTTTCGAGGTGAAGAACCCGCGCGCCGGGGTTCTCTCCGACGACGTGTGCATAGGATTGCAGCTTGCGAATTTTGCGCAAGACGTGAGCCTGGACACTGCAAGGGGTCGCAGTTATCTTCTGCAGCACGATCTGCGGGCGGGCGGGACGATTGCCGCGACCCGCGCGCACTGCGAGCGCGCGCGCGGCTTGCTGGCATCCGGGATCGAGCTCGAACATATGGTGCCTTCGACTCTGCGCCGCCAGCTCGTGCTCTATCGCTTTGGCGGCCTTGCTATCCTTGATCAAATCACGCGTAGCGGGTATCGAACGGCCCAGCGGCGACCCCGTGTGAGTCTATTTGCGAAGTGCGCACTTTTACTCCGCGCGCTCTGCACGCCTGCGAACAGAGCGACCGATGCGGCCGGCCTTGAACCCGTTTAGCGAAAACAACTCTGGACTGCGAGAAGCGGAGCGCTTCTGCAGTGCGATGGCGCGCCGCGAAGCCAAGAACTTTTATTGGGGGTTTATCTCGCTGCCCTACGATCAGCGAATCGCGATCTATGCGCTCTACGATTTTGCGCGGCAAATCGACGACGAAGCCGACGCGGCCGGCCCCGAGGGTTTGGCCGATCGTTTGATGGGACAGCGAGCGCGCCTCGAACGAGCCTTGCTGGGGGAGTACAGCGATCCGGTAATGCGAGTGCTCGGTCCCGCGGTTGAACGCTACAGCATTCCGCACATTGAGCTGCACCAGCTTATCGACGGGGTGGCGATGGACGTCGATACGTCGCGCTACCAGACCTGGGAAGAGTTGCAGCACTATTGTCGTTTGGTTGCGTCGGTGGTTGGACGGATGTGCGTGAGGATATTTGGATTCCAGAATCCAATTGCGTTGCAACACACCGACGAACTCGGCGTCGCCTTGCAACTGATCAATATCTTGCGCGACGTCCGCGAGGACGCCCAGATGGGCCGGATCTATCTGCCGCAAGAAGATCTGAACCGGTTCGGCATTGCCGAACGCGATCTGCTGGCTTCCACTCCCGGATCCGCGTGGCAGAGTCTGGTCGCTTTCGAAGTCGCGCGCGCGCGCACGCTTTGGCAGCGCGGACAGCGCGTCTTGGAGTACATTCCAACCCGTCCCGGAGTCTGTGTTGCGACGATGGGCGGAATCTATCGGCGGATCCTCGAGCAGATTGCCAGCGACCCCGAGCTTCCGCTGCGCGGCCGTGCGTCGCTGAGCGGTCGCGAGAAGCTGGCAGTTGTGATACAGGCATGGCTGCAAACTCGGTAGCGGTGGTCGGGGGCGGGCTGGCGGGGCTTGCCGCCGCCGTCGAATTACAGCGGATGGGACATTCGGTCGATCTCTTCGAACGCGGGCGGCTGCTCGGCGGCCGCGCGACGTCGTTTGTCGTCAACGGCCGCGAAGTCGATAACGGGCAGCATGTGTTTCTGGCGTGCTGCACGCAGTTCATCGAGTTTGTCACCTCTCTGGGTCTGCGCGACGCGCTCTACCTGCAGGATCGCTTCGATGCGTTCGTGTTGGCCCGCAACGGAGTGACGGGTCGTCTGCGCGCATCCGGGCTGCCGGCGCCGCTGCACTTACTCGCATCGCTGGCGCTCTACCGGCACCTGCATTGGAGCGAACGTCTGCGTTTGGCCACTGGGTTGGCAGCGATGGCGCTCGGCCTGGGAGGCCCGCAGCGCGGTGCTACCTTCGCCGAGTGGCTCCTTCAAAGCAAACAGCACGCGGCCCAATTACGCGCGTTTTGGGAGCCGTTCTTCGTTCCGGCGCTGAACGCTCCACTCGATTGCGTGAGCCTGGAAGATGGGGCATTCGTCCTCGCGACGGCCTTTCTGCACGACGCCGGTGCGGCACGCTTCGGCTGGTCGGCGATTCCGCTGGCGCAGATCGCGCAGGCTGCAGCCGCAACCCTCAATCGGGTGCATTGCTCGACCGCAGTCGGCGGCGTTAAGAGGTCGATGGACCACCGGCGCATTGCATTGCTCGTGAGCGGCCAATGGAGAGAGTTCGATGGGGCGATCCTAGCAGTACCGCCGCCGCAGCTGAATGCGCTGCTTGGAGATCCCCAGGAGTACGGCGTAGAGCACCTCCAGGCGTATCGAAGCTATCCGATAATCGACGTGCATCTCTGGCACGACCGCGGCAGCCTCGGATTTGAGTTTGCTGCGCTGCTGGATTCGCCGGTTCAATGGGTGTTCGAGAAGGCGCCGGGTTATCTCTGCTGCAGTTTGAGTGCGGCGGGTGACTCGATGCAGTCCAGCACCGCCGAACTTACTCGCTGCTGTTGGGATGACGTTCGTACGATGGTGCCGGGTTTGCACGACGGTTCGCTCTTGAACAGCGCCGTGACGCGCAATCCGGATGCGACATTCGTTTGCGCGCCGGGACGCAGGCGTTCGAGTTGTTCGACTGCTTGGCCAAATCTGCGGATCGCAGGTTCGTGGACCGACACCGGATGGCCCGACACGATGGAGTCGGCGGTGCGCAGCGGAAGAACTGCGGCGCGAAGCTTGGAGACGCTATGCTCCGCGAACTGAATCCCGCTAGCGAAATCGCGGCCGAGTGGCTGCTGGCGCGCCAGGATCCGCAAGGCTGGTGGTCGGGTGAGCTAGAGACCAACGTTACGATGGTTGCAGAGCAGGTCTTGCTCTACCGATTCCTCGGTCTATCCCTCGATCCGCTTCGCGCTGGCGCGATCCGGCATCTTCTGCACTTCCAACGCGACGACGGCTCGTGGGCGCTCTATCATGACGGGCCGGCCGACCTGAGCACCACGATCGAAGCCTATGTCGCTCTCAAAGTCCTCGGGGTTGGAGCACAGCCCCGTGCGCTCCGAATCATTCGCCGGCTTGGCGGAGTTGCATCGGCTCGAGTCTTCACGAAGATTTGGCTCGCGCTGTTCGGCAAATACCCTTGGGACGGCATTCCGACGATGCCGCCGGAGCTGATCTATCTCTCCCCCAAACTGCCGTTCAATTTGTACGATTTCGCGTGTTGGGCTCGCGGGACGATTGCGCCGCTCACGATCGTGATCGCGCGTCGCCCAGTGCGCCCACTCGGCGTGTCGCTGGGCGAGGTCCTGGTTGAGGGGGCTGAGCCGGACACCCATCGCGTCAGCGGCTCCGGCGCCTTCTGGTGGCTCGATCGTCTCCTCAAGCACTACGAGCGTTCCCGTGTGAAGCCGGGGCGCGAGCGGTCGTGCAGCCGGGTCGCTCGGTGGATCGTCGAACGACAGGAAGCCGATGGTAGTTGGGGCGGGATTCAGCCGCCGTGGGTCTACTCGCTGATCGCTCTGTCGATCGAGGGCTATGCGCTCGATCATCCGGTCATGCGCCGAGGGCTCGAAGGTATGGAGCGCTTCACGATTACCGACAAAGACGGCCGCCGGATTCAAGCCTGCATGTCGCCGGTTTGGGATACCGCCTGGGCACTGCGAGCGCTGATCGCGGCGGGTTTGCGCAGCGATCATCCCGCGATCGGATGCGCGATAGACTGGCTGTTGGGCGAGCAGATTTCGCGCGGTGGGGATTGGCAGATTCGGTGCAGCGCTCCGGGTTGCGGCGGCTGGGCTTTCGAGTTTGACAACGACATCTATCCGGATGTCGATGACACGGCGGTGGTTGTGAGCGCACTGATCGAAAGCGGGAATCGCTCCGAGCGCGTTCAAACCGCGATCGCACGAGCCGAGCAGTGGGTTCGCGCGATGCGTTCGAGAAACGGGGGCTGGGCCTCGTTCGATCGAGATAACACCCGTGACTTGGTCTATCGGCTGCCGTTCGCGGATTTTGGCGCGATGACCGATCCGCCGACCGAAGACGTCACCGCGCACGTGCTCGAAATGCTGGCATTGCTTGGGCGCGATACGCGCGATAGCGATCTGTCAAGCGCCTATAGGTTTTTAAGCAAAACCCAAAAGCCGGGCGGCTCATGGTACGGACGCTGGGGAGTAAATTACATCTACGGCACCTGGTGCGCGATGACCGCAATCGCGGCGCTGCACCGCGACGACGAACTCCTCGGACGCGGTGCCCAGTGGCTGCTGAAGGTGCAAAACGCCGACGGCGGCTGGGGCGAGAGCCCTCATTCATACGTGGATGAATCGTTTGCGGGAATCGGAACCAGCACGCCGTCCCAGACCGCCTGGGCGCTGCTCGCACTGCAATCGGCCGGCCTGCACGATCGAGACGCGAGCGCGCGCGGACGAACCTTTCTCCGCGAACGCTGCCGCGACGGAACGTGGAACGAACCCGAGCACACCGGCACCGGATTTCCGGGAGATTTTTACATAAACTATCATCTGTATCGCCATCTCTTTCCGATGATGGCACTTGGAGGGAGATCAACATGAGCATGCCGGTGCAGCAAAAGCTTGCGATCGCCAAATACATCTTCAGTAAGCGTCTGCGCGGCGTGAAGAAGTACCCGCTGGTGTTGGAATTGGAGCCGTTACTGCAGTGCAATCTGGCATGTGCGGGCTGCGGCAAGATCGCACACCCGACCGATATTTTGCGTCGCCGTCTCTCGGTCGAACAGTGCATGGCCGCGGTGGGGGAGTGCGGCGCGCCGGTGGTTTCGATCGCGGGCGGAGAACCGCTGATCCACGAACAGATGCCGCAGATTGTTGAGGAGTTGGTCAAGGCTAAGAAGTTCGTGTTTCTGTGCACTAACGCGCTGCTGTTGGAGAAGAAGCTGGCGCTTTTCAAGCCGTCGCTCCACTTCGCTTGGATGATTCACATGGATGGTTTGCAGGAGCGGCACGACGAGTCGGTTTGCCGTACGGGAACGTTCGAGAAGGCCGTTTCCGCCATCAAAGCCGCCAAGGCTCTCGGTTTCCGAGTTTTCACGAATACGACGTTTTTCGATAAGGATGACGCGCAGTCGATTCGCTCGATACTGGACTACCTCAACGACGAACTTAAAGTCGACATGATGCAGATCTCGCCGGCCTACGCCTATGAAAAGGCACCCGATCAAGAACATTTTTTGGGCGTCGAGCGAACGCGCGAGATCTTCCATGAAGCCTTTAAGGACGGCAAACGCGATCGTTGGCGGCTCAATCACAGTCCGCTCTACCTCGATTTTCTCGAAGGTAAAACTGATTTCGAGTGTACTGCGTGGGGGATTCCCTGCTATACCGTATTCGGCTGGCAGCGTCCGTGCTATTTGATGTCGGATGCACCCTACGCGAAGACCTATCAAGAACTGCTCGACGATACCGATTGGTCGCGCTATGGCCGCGGGCGC